>CAXUBN010000001.1:0-53154 GCA_964249255.1 uncultured Acetobacteraceae bacterium
AGGCGGTCGCCGCGCTGCCGACCGTGCTGGCCGGCACCGCCTTCGGCCACCTGCTGCTGCTGCAGGGGGCTGGAACGGCGGCGGCGGCCGCGATGCTCGGCCGAGGTGCCACCTCGTGGCGGCGCCATCTCGCCCTGGTGGCGGTCGGGGTCGTGCTGCTGCTGCAGGTCGGGCATGGCCATGCCTGGTCGATGCGTCGGGAAACCGAACTGCTGCCGGTTTCGGAGGCGTTTCACCTGCTGGCCGGCGCGGTCTGGCTCGGCGGCCTGCTGCCGCTGCTGCTGGCGGTGCAGGTGGCGCCCCCGCGCGCGGGCGCCACCGCCGCACGGTCGTTCTCGATCATCGGCAAGTGGTGTGTGGCCGCGATGGCGGCGACCGCCATCGTCCAGGCCACGATCCTGGTGGGTGGCCCGGCCGCGCTGCTCGGCACCGCTTATGGCCGGGTGGCATGCCTCAAGCTGTCGTTGTTCGGGGTGCTGCTGGGCTTCGCCTGCGTCAACCGCTACCGTTTGGCACCGGCCCTGCTCGGCGGGGATCCCGAACCGGCACGTCGGCGCCTGGTCGGCAGCATCGCCGTGCAGACCGGCTTCGGCATGCTGATACTCCAGACCGCGGGCCTGCTTGCCAGCCTGCCCCCCACCATGCACGGTTCTTCCTGAACGGCACCACGCGGTTGCGATGAGCGCGCTCCCTGCCGCCAGAGCATTCCCCTTACGATGCGGGGCGGGCGACGGTGTGGACGGGGCTGATGACCATTGGGAAGAACGGCGACCATCACGGAACGATGGTGGCGAGGCGCAGGTCCCGCCTCGTCGGGCTGCATGGTCTCTTGCTGCTGGCGGGGACGGACGCGCGAGCGCATCCGCCCTCGCCCAACGCCCTCGCCGCCCCGATGCGGACCGACCTTCAGGGGACCGCACCCGACCACGGCGTCGATGAACGGGTAACGGTGATCGGCCGGCGCCCGGGAATCCGGCTCGCGCCCACCGACGGCTACCGCAACGACCGCGCACCGTGGGAGGCCAACCGCGCCATCCGCGACACCATGACCGGCGCCGACACCGGCGCCTTCGGCAATGCCTACAACCTCGGCAGCCTGCTCGGCAGCGATGAACGGAACAACGAGACCGGCGGCCCCTACGTGGCGCCGCCCCACGGCTAACCGGGCGACGCAGCCGATCCCGCCAGCAGGCCGCCATCGATGGTGAACTCGGCGCCGGTGATGTAGCCGGCCTCGTCCGATGCCAGCATGGCGACGGCCGCGGCGACCTCCTCCGGCAGGCCGAAGCGCCGCAGCGGCGTATCCATGACGAACGCCCGCATCCGCGCCGCGCGATCCGGGCCGGTGCCCAGCATCGGCTCCCACATCGGCGTCAGGATCGCGGCCGGATGGACCGAGTTGCAGCGGATGCGCCAGCCCTGCCCGGCGCAGTACAGCGCCACCGTCTTGGTGTGGTTGCGGATCGCCGCCTTCGAGGACGCGTAGGCGGCGGCCATCGGGATGCCGACCAGGCCCGACCGCGACGAGATGTTGACGATCGAGCCGGTGCCGCGGACCTTCATGGCGCCGATCGCGTAGCGGCAGCCGAGGAACGTCCCGTCGAGATTTACCCGGTGGACGGCGCGCCAGTCCTCCAGGCTCGCATGCTCCGGATCGTGCGCCGCCGCCCCCTCCTCGAACCCGGTCACGCCCGCGTTGTTGACCACGACGTCCGCCACCGGGACGCGTTCGGCCAGACGCTGCCAATCCGCCTCCTCCCGCACGTCGAGCGGCTCGAAGCGGCAGCCGATCTCGCCGGCCGCCGCGGCGCCGGCCCCTGCGTCGCGGTCGGTGAGGACGACGATCCCACCCTCGTCATGGAAGCGGTGCGCGATCGCTCGGCCGATGCCGCGCGCGGCGCCGGTCACCACGCAGGTCCTGTCGTCCAGCCGCTTCATGCCATCTCCGCCCTATGGCCCGGACTGGAACAGGCTCAGCAGGTTGCCGTCCCCATCGGCGAACCACGCGACCCTGGAACCGTCCCCCGGCGCCGTCTAGATCCCCAGCGCATCCTGCCCGAGCCCGTCGAACACCCGGAACGCGATGTCGCGGCCGATCAGCTCGCGCATCGTCACCGCGATGTCGGCGACCTCCCAGCCCAGCACCGTGTGCGGCTGCGGCACGTGGTCCGGAACGGCCGAGATCCGCAGGGTGGTCCCGTTCAGGTCGAGCACCAGGGCGAACGCGTCCTCGTGCGACACCGCGAAGCCTAGGACGCCGCCATAGAACGATCGCGCCCGCTCGCGGTCCCGGGTAACGATGAATGCCATGGTCATGGCCTTGTCCGGAAACCCCATGGCCCTTTCCCCATCCTGGAACGATCCGCTTCCCAGTCGGCAATGGCCGGCAATCGATCGTCAAGGCTGGCATCTTGCTCCGTCGCACCTGCGCGGCGACAACGGGTCGTTGCGCTTCCGGGTGATCCTCGCCGTGTTCGATGCCCTCCTCAGTCGTCGCCGCCTCACCTTCGGCATCACCGCGTTGCTGGCCGCGCGCATGTCGCCACTTCAGGCCGCCTCCGATGCCATCGGCGCGATCGAGCACGCCCATGGCGGCCGCCTCGGCGTGTTCGCGCTCGATACCGGCACCGGCGCGGTGCTCGCCCACCGCGCCGACGAGCGGTTCCTGCTGGCCAGCACCTTCAAGGGCAGCCTCGCCGCCATGGTGCTGTCGCGCGTCGATGCCGGCCGTGACGGGCTGGATCAACCGGTGTCGTATGGTCCTCGCGACCTGCTGCCGGTGTCGCCGGTGACGCAGGCCCACCTCGCCGCGGGCCGGCTCACGGTGGGGGCGCTGTGTCAGGCGATCCTGGTCTGGAGCGACAACACCGCCGCGAACCTGCTGTTGACGCGCGTCGGCGGCCCCGCGGCCCTGACCGGCTTCATCCGCAGTCTCGGTGACGCCGTCACGCGCTCCGACCGGTTCGAGCCGGTCGGCGGCTGGTCCGGTATGGCCGACACCACGACCCCTCGCGCGCTCCCGGGCCTGGCCCGCGCGCAGCTGCTCGGCGACGCGCTGCGGCCTGGCTCCCGCGCGCTGCTGGAACGCTGGATGGCGATGGCGATGGTCGGCCGCGCGCGGCTGCGCGCGGTGTTTCCGGAAGACTGGACCGGCTGCGACCGCACCGGCACGGCCGGCGGCATCTGCAACGACTACGCGCTGGCGCGGCGCCCGCACGCCGCCCCGCTCCTCATGGCCGCCTATCACGATGCGCCCGGCCTGTCCGTCGCGGCTCAGGAGGCGGTGCTGCGCGAGGTGGGCGGCGCCATCGTGCGCTGGTCCGGCGCCAGGCCCAGGCAGCTACATGGCCCGGCCTGACGGCAAGCCAGGCCGTCCCCATTAACCGCCGGGCGGCCAGCCGCTGACCGCAGCGCCCCCGAACACCGCGTGCCGGAGCAGGCTTGGGCTTGTCAGCATCGACATCATGCGCGGCTCGGCCGGGGCGCTCGCCGCATCCAGCGCCGCGCGATGCTCCGGCGCCGTCGACAGATCGAGTGCCGCGATGTTGTCGGCCAGCTGCTCGACCCGGCTCACGCCGACCAGGGTCGTGCCGACGCCCGGCCGGTTCACCACCCAGGACAATGCCAGTCGCGCCGCGCCGACACCGGCCTCGGCTGCGACGCGACGGAGCTCGTCCACGATGCGCCAGTTGCGCCCGGTGAACAGCGTGTCCCCGAATGGATTGGCGCCGTCGAGCCGCCTGTCGCCCGTCGGCCGGACGGCACCGTCGATGGCCGCGTCGCGCGGCAGCCCGCCGGCGCGTGGCGCTCCGGCCTCGACGGCCGTCCGGTCGTACTTGCCGGTGAGCAGGCCGTAGGCTAGCGGGCTCCAAGGCACGATCGACAGGCCGGCATCGAGGGCGAGCGGCACATGCTCGTCCTCGATGTCGCGGTTGACCAGGGAATAGAAGTACTGGAGCGCGATCGGGCCCGGTAGGTTACGCTCGGCGGCCAGGGTGACGAGCCTGGCGCACCACCAAGCCGGCGCGTTCGACACTCCCCAATAGCGGATGCGGCCGCTGCGGACCAAGCCGGCCATGGCCTCCAGCACCTCGCCGGCCGGGGTGACCCCGTCCCAGATATGCAGCCAGTACAGGTCGACATGGTCGGTCCGCAGCCGGCGCAGCGATCCGTTCAGGGCGGCATGGATGTGCCGGGCACTGGCGCCGCCGCCGTGCGGACCCGTTCCGGTCGAGAAGCCGGCCTTGGTCGACAGCACGATGCGATGGCGCAGGGCCCGGTCGGCGATGAAGCCGCCCAGCATCTCCTCCGACCGGCCGCCCGAATACACGTCGGCGGTATCCACCACGTTGCCGCCGGCCTCAACGTAGGCATCGAAGATCGCCCGGCTACTCGCCTCGTCCGTGCCCCATCGCGCGGTGCCGAAGGTCATGGTGCCCAGCGCCAGCGGGCTCACGACGAGCCCCGAACGGCCCAGGGTGCGGTAATCGGTCAACTGCATCGACGGGTTCCATAGCGATCGTTACGTCACACGAGACACCGCTTGAGCCCGATCGTCAACCGTTTCATAACGACCGCTATGGATAATCGGCGACCACGGGGCCGTCCGCTCTCGTTCGACCGTGAGGCGGCGCTCCATCGGGCGATGCTGCTGTTCTGGCGGCATGGCTACGAGGGCACCTCGATCGATGTCCTCACCGCCGCGATGGGCATCACGCCGCCCAGCCTCTACGCCGCGTTCGGCGACAAGCGACGTTTGTTCGACGAGGCCGTACGCCGCTACCTGTCGCGGCCCGTCGCTTCCGGGGCGACCCCCGACGAGGCTCCGATCACGCACGAGGTTGCGGCCGAGCTGCTACGGGCCGCGGCGGAACGCTTCACGGGTCCGGACACCCCGGCCGGCTGCCTGGTCGCCCACGCGGCGATCAGCTGCTCGGCCGCCGCTGCCGACGTCCAGGTCGCGCTGGCGGCGTTGCGTCGGGAGATCGAGGCGCGGTTCCGCGAACGCATCGCCGCCGCCGTCGCCACGGGCGCGTTGCCGCCGGGCACCGACGCGGGGGCGCTGGCCGGATACATGATGGCGGTGATCCAGGGCATGGCCACCCTCGCCCGCGACGGCGCCTCGCGTGACGCGCTGTTGCGGGTGGCGGAGATGGCCCTTCGAGCCTGGCCTGGCACGTGATCAGCCTCCGGATCGGGGCGGATCGGCCCGGTCGCGCAGATGGAGCCGGACGAAGAGAGTGCTGGCGACCCGCAGCACCGTGACCATCATGGCTGCGGCTCGGCGTCAGAAGCATCCGCCGGACAGCCTAGCCAGGCCCACTGAGGTTATACGGGTTCGGTTGGGCACCATCGGCACCTAGCGCCGGCCAGGAGGCACCATGCGGGTCATCGCACGACGCGATGAAGTGCCGGAGTATGCTCGTGCCGACGCCCCCGGCGACGTCGCCACGCGCCAAGGCACCGAACCGTTGCAGCGACAACCTGGCGACTGGCGGAGGCAGCATGATCGCGCCGAGCCTGCCTGCCGTAAAGGTCCGACGACGCCACGGATCGGGCCGCTGATGTCATAGCCGGTCATGGCCGTCCACCATTCGGCCCAGGACGTGGTCGGAACCGTTCGTCCTTCAGAATGGCTCGGACAGGATCGGGCTCGAGCGGTCGCCGAAACCGATGTCGAACCGTGCCGCGATACCGTTCATGGCGCCGGCGACGACCGGGATCGACCAGGAACGGAAACGGGCCTCGCTCACCCACGATCGCATACGCGAAGACTTGGTTGTCCACCACCGAGAGCGGCAGGATCTCGCGTCCAGGCGGCGCCGCGCCGCTCGGCAACGGAACGATCTCGGCCGGTGGCGGCGCCAAGCACGCCGTCGCCTAGGCAAGGTCGCGTGCCATGACGATCATGCCGTCCAGCCCCGGTCGCACCGGCTTCTCGAACCGGGTCCTGCCGATGGCGCGGAAGCCCCACGCCTCGTAGGCGCGCAGCGCCCAGTCGGCCGCCTCCATCGCCTCCAGCCATAGATGGGTGGCACCGTCGCGCCGGGCCCGCGCCGTCGCGGCCTCCAGCAGTTGCCGCCCGAGCCCGAGTACGCGGGCGGGGCCCAGCAGGTAGAGCCGGGACAGCTCGGCACCGCCGGCGCGTCGTTCCACCGGATCCAGGGCGTTCAGCAGCACGACGGCATAGCCGACCACCGTGCCGTCCACCTCGCCGACCCATACGTGCGCGTCCGGCCGGGCCATGAGATCCACGAAGTAGGCCGGCCCGAACGTCGCCAGATGCGCCGCGAACGCGCCGGGCAGCTGCCAGAAGCTGCCATACGCCTCCGCGCAGGCGGCCGGCCCGACGATGCCGAGCGGCCCTACATCGTCCGGCGTCGCGGCGCGGACATGCGCGGCCGTCATCGGCGCCCGAGCAAGCGCGTCGCGGACCGGACAGCCCTCATCGCCTTCGGCATATGACCTCGTTCCTTCATGCCTCTCGTCACCATCACATCACCGGCGGGCGCCGGTCCACGCGGGAACCGGCGCATCGGCCGATCCGCGGCTCGACGATCGAGACGGTGCGGCAATTATGACTTGACCGTTAATGTTACGGCCGCGACAGTCCGGCGGCGCCTGGCGCATCTCATGGGAGTTCGGTGATTTGAAGACGCGTCGTGCCAGACAACGGCTTTTCGGTTCGGTCGCACTTGCGGCGCTTTCCTTGACCATGACCCAGGTTCCGGTGGCCCAGGCCGCCACCGCGGATGCGGACGTGTCCGTCGGCAGCGTACTGGCGCAGACGGTTTACCTGTCCCTGCGCCGCCCGGCCGCGGCCGAGGCCTACGCCAAGGCGATCCAGCAGCCCGGCGCCTCCTATCACAAGTTCCTGACCACCGCGCAGTTCGTCGCCGCCTACGCGCCGACCGATGCGCAGATCAAGCAGGTCGAGGCCACGCTGACGCAGCTGGGCTACACGATCGGCTACGTGTTCCCGAACCACCTGGCGATCCAGGTGACCAGCAGCGCCGGCACCGCCGAGGCGGCGCTCGGCATCAAGCTGCAGCGCGCCACCCGCGCCGGCCGCACCGGGATCGTGCCCAACGGCGCGCCGCGCATTCCGGCTGCCCTGCAGGGTCTGGTGCGCGGCATTGCCGGGCTCGACACGCTGAACCTGCCGCATCCGATGAAGGTGCGGGCGGCGCTGAGCGCGTCGAGCACCACCCCGCACAAGGTGACGGGCGCGCTGGTGGGGGGCACCCCCGGCAACTACCTGCCGGCCGATTTCGCTGCCCGCTACGACGTGAACCCGATCTATGGCCAGGGCATCACCGGCGCCGGCAAGACCATCGGCATCGTGACCCTCGCCAACTTCTACCCGGCCGACGCCTACAGCTTCTACCAGCAGGTCGGCCTCACCGTATCGCCGACCCGGATCACGGTGGTGAACGTGGACGGCGGCGCCGACATCGCGCCGAGCGATGCGCTGGGCGAGGGCGAGACCGATCTCGACGTCGAGCAGTCCGGTAGCCTGGCCCCGGGTGCCAACGTCCGGGTCTACATCTCCCCCAACAACACCAACGCCAACTTCATCGACGGCTTCGAGGCGATCGCGTCGGACAACATCGCCGACACGGTCTCGACCAGCTGGGGCCAGCCGGAGCTGGACTTCTTCGCCGATCCGGCGATGGGTCAGCCTGACAGCACCTTCCTGATCGACGCGTTCCACGATGCCTTCCTGGAGATGGCGATCCAGGGCCAGTCCATGTTCGTGGCGGCCGGCGACTCCGGCGCGTTCGATACCGTGCGCGGCTGCCCCAACAGCGGCACGCCGACCGCGACCAACCCGGTCTGCAACGCGCCGTACGCGGTCGACAGCCCGTCCAACGATCCGCTGGTCACCGCGGCCGGCGGAACCACCACCCCGTTCTCGTTCCCGCTCAGGAGCGGTGCGGTGCTGTCGGTGATGCAGGAGCAGGCCTGGAGCTGGAACTACATCGCCACGGAAACGGCGGCGCAGGGCAAGCCGATCGCGGTATCGGAGCTGTTTTCGGTCGGTGACGGCGGCGGCGTCAGCTCCTACTTCAAGAAGCCCTGGTACCAGGACAACGTGGCCGGCATCACCAAGACCAAGCCGGGCCAGAGCTTCACCGAGGATTTCGGGGCGGGTCCGGTGACGCAGGTGGTGCTGCCGTCCAACTTCGCCGGTCGCAACATGCCCGACCTGTCGACCGATGCCGATCCGGAGAGCGGCTACCAGCTGATCGAGGAAGGCCAGGTCGAGAACTTCTTCGGTGGCACCAGCTTCGTGGCGCCGCAGCTGAACGGCGTGACCGCGCTGTTCGACCAGGGCGTCGGCGGCCGCGTCGGGGCGCTGAATCCGCTGCTCTACGGGTTGCAGAACTACGTTTCCACCGACATCACCGCGGGCGACAACTGGGGCTACAACGCGGTGGCCGGCTACGAGAACGCCAGCGGCAACGGGGCGCTCGACGCCACTCGGGTCGGGATCGCCTTGCTGGCGCTGAAGTACTTCAACCCGTAAGCCTGACCGCGACGACCGCTTCTCCCTCCGCGGAGGGAGAAGCGGCCTCCCTCGCCCGTGCGGAGGACCGCATGGGCCGGGATCGACGTGTGCCGATCCGAAGCAGCGTCGCGAACAACCGTCGCCAGGGTTCCTTCCGTCGCTCGGTCAGCTCGGCAGCTGCCAGCACCACCACCAGCGTCCCACCCACGATAAGGATCGCCGACTGTTGGCTGCCCAGCGGCCAGGGACTGATTGCGGCCAGGCACTGCGCTACCGGAAAGTGGAACAGGTAGAGCGTGAAGCTGGCACCCGCCGCCCAATTCACCGGACGCCGCAAGGCCCCGAGCAGTCGCGCCAACCTGGGCGCCACCGCCTGCATGCCGAGCAGGTGCGCCGCCACCGCGAGCCCGATCGCGTAGTCCAGCCCGATCTCCCGGCGATGCGCGAACAGCGGCATCGGCGGATGGCGCAGCCCGCTGCGCGTCGCCCAGCCTTCCAGCGCCACCGCCAGCATCAGCCCGCCCACGGCCAGCGCCCACCCGGCACGGGGACCGATGCGACCCTTCTCCGCCAGACGGTGCGCGCCGAGGCCAAGCAGCCAGATCGGGAACAGCAGCGTCACCCATGGTCCGGCGAACCCCAGCACCAGCGCCGTTGCCGGCAGCCGGAGGGGACCGCGGCCGAACGCCAGCACGCCGAACGCCACGTAATACCAGACCTCGTAGGCCAGCGACCAGAACGGCCCGTTCGAGCCGGGCATCGATCGCGACCACCAGATCTCGTTGACGAACAACAGCGAGCGCAGGAACTGCCGCGCGGGATGCAGCGCGGTGTAGCCCCAGGCGGAACCATACAGCGCGGGCGCCACATGGCGGCCGATCGCATCCAGGATGAAGGTGGCGACCAGCGCCGGCAGCGCCACCGAGTAGATGCGGGCGGCACGGTTGACGGCGTACGCGCCGGGCCCTCCATCCTGATGCGCGACGGTGTGGCCGATCACGAACCCGGACAGCACGAAGAACACCAGTACCGGGACCACCCAGCCATGTGCCGTGAAGGCGCCGAACCATCCCGGTGTCCAGAGCCAGCCACAATGGCCGAGAAAGACGGCCAGCGCCGCGAGCAGGCGCAGCAGGTTGAGGTAGGTCGAGAACTCTCGGGTCATGCCGCAGGATGGGGCTTAAAACTGAATGCCGTGATAACGGGTGGCCGGTTGATGCATTGATGAAGGCCAGGGGCGCCGCCCCTGGACCCCGCCAGAGGCGAGCCTCTGGACTCCGATCATGGTGGCCGGGCGGAGACGTCAGCTCACGATCCGGTATGGCACGACGCCACGTTCGCCGGAGCCTACGTCCAGGGTGTGGCCGGCGGGCGGGACCGCGCGGTGCCGGCAGTCGGCCCGCTCGCAGGCACGGCAGCCGGGGCCGATCGGCACCGCCGCCGCCGGGCTGGAAAGGTCGAGCCCCGCCGCATACACGGTGAGCGGCGCGTATTCGATCTCGCAGCCCAGCACCACCGCGATCGAGCGCGGCCGGCTGAGGTAGGCGCTGTCGCTCCGTCCCACGGTCCGGGCGATGTTGAGGTAGGTCACGTCGTCCGGGGTCCGCGCCAGCTGCACCAGCGTTTCGCCGGGACGCGCGAAGGCGGTGTAGACGTTCCACAACGGGCACGGTCCGCCGAACCGGGCGAACTGGAAGCGGGTCGCCGAGGACCGCTTCAGGATGTTGCCGGCGATGTCGGTCTTGAGAAAGAAGAACGGGAGGCCCGGGAGGCCCGGACGCTGCATGGTGCTGAGCCGGTGGCACACCTGCTCGAAGCTGGCGTCGAAGCGCCGCTGCAGCCGCGCGATGTCGTAGCTGACCGCGCGCGCCTCGGTCAGGAAGCGCCGGTAGGGCATCATCAGCGCGCCGGCGAAGTAGTTCGCGAGCCCGACCCTGGCCAGGGCGGTGGCCTGGGCGTTTGACAGCGGCGTGCGCCGCAGCACGCGGTCGATCTCCCGCCGAAAGGCGAGCTGCGCCACGATGTGGCCCATCCAGAACACGCGGCTCTCGGTCGAGGCCTCATCCGCCAGGGCCAGGCTGCGCGTGGAACGGTTCAGCTTCCAGACCGTGCCCTGTTCGAGCAGCGCGGGATCTGCGGTCACCGCGACGCCGTGGGTGTCGCGCAGGTGGCGCACGAGGTCCTCGTGCAGGCTGTTGCGGCGGAACCCGTCCCGCTCGGCCAAGGCCTCGGCCGCATGGTCCAGCGCGGTGAAATGATTGCCGTGGCCCTGCACCCAGTCGCGTACCTCCTCGTAGATGGAGTCCGCCGCGAACGCCGCCGTGGCCCCGCGGTCGGCGCCGTCGACCCGCTCGCCCTGCGCACGGAATGCCCGGTAGAGCGCCAGGAAGCGCTCGGCCACGGCCGGCACCGCCTGGATCGCCGTATGCGCCTCGGCTAGGCTGACCATACCGCCGCCGAAGATCGGATCGGCGGTCGCCTCGCGCAGGTCGTGCATCAAGCGCAGCGCCTCGCCATCCTCGAACGTGGACACCGGAACGCCCAGGTGCTCGGCCATACGGTGCAGGACCGGACGGGGTAGCGGCCGCTGGTCGCACTCGATCTGGCTCAGGTAGGAGGGCGACAGCCCGATGCCGCGGGCCAGCGCCGCCTGGCTGATGCGGCGCTGCTCGCGCAGGCGGCGCACTCGCTCGCCGACATAGAGCTTCGGCCCGGCGCCGGTCCGCAACATCCGCATCTCCCATCACTCGTGTTCGCACATACTTGCAATTTTGGTATTTGTGCCACCCCGCCGCGGGAGATAGTGAAGGCTGGACGGAGGCGGCCTGGCCGCGACCCATTGCCGGAAGAACCACGCATGATCATCCACGACGTCCGGGTACACCCGGAAGCCGACCGCCTGCAGCGGGAGGACCAGCTCGCCTGGAAGATCGCCTCGGTCGCCGCGGACCCGGTGGCGGTCGAGTCGGACGTGGCCGACATGATCGTCAACCGGCTGATCGACAACGCCGCGGTCGCGATCGCCTCGATCAACCGCCATCCCGTGGTCACCGCCCGGGACCAGGCGCTGGCGCATGCCCGGGCGGATGGCGCCACGCTGTTCGGACTCGGTCCAGACGTGCGGGTGCATGCCGAATGGGCGGCCTGGGCCAACGGCACGGCGGTGCGCGAGCTCGACTACCACGACACGTTCCTGGCGGCCGAGTACTCCCACCCCGGCGACAACATCCCGCCGATCCTGGCCGTGGCGCAGCAGCGTGGGCTGGACGGTGCCGCCCTGGTGCGCGGGCTGGCCACTGGCTACGAGATCCAGGTCGACCTCGTGCGGGCGATCAGCCTGCACAAGCACAAGATCGACCACGTGGCCCACCTGGGCCCATCGGCGGCGGCCGGCATCGGAACCATGCTGGGGTTGCCGACCGAGACCATCTACCAGTCGGTGCAGCAGGCGCTGCACACCACCACCGCGACCCGGCAGTCCCGCAAGGGCGAGATTTCCTCCTGGAAAGCGTTCGCGCCCAGCCACGCCGGCAAGCTGGCGATCGAGGCGGTGGACCGCGCCATGCGCGGCGAGGGCGCGCCCAGCCCAATCTACGAGGGCGAGGACGGCGTGATCGCCTGGATGCTGGACGGGAAGGACGCGCACTACCGGGTGCCGCTGCCGGCGCCGGGCGAGAGCAAGCGCGGCATCCTCGACACCTATACCAAGGAGCACTCGGCCGAGTATCAGAGCCAGGCGCTGATCGACCTGGCATTCCGCATGGGCCGGCGAATCTCCGATTGGGCCGACGTCGAGAGCATCCTGATCGAGACCTCGCACCACACCCACTACGTGATCGGCACCGGCTCCAACGACCCGCAGAAGTTCGATCCGACCGCGTCGCGCGAGACGCTCGACCATTCGATCATGTACATCGTGGCCGTGGCGTTGCAGGACGGCGCCTGGCACCACGTCCGCTCCTACGAGCCCTCGCGCGCGCAGCGTCCGGACACGGTGGCGCTGTGGCGCAAGATCAGCACGGTCGAGGATCCAAAGTGGACCGCGCGCTACCATTCGGAGGACGCCGACGTGAAGGCGTTCGGCGGACGGGTGGTCATCACGCTGAAGAACGGCGAGGTCATCGCCGATGAGCTGGCGGTGGCCAACGCGCACACGCTGGGCGCGACGCCGTGGACGCGGCCGGCCTACGTCAACAAGTTCCGGGTGCTGACCGAGGGCATCCTGGACGAGGCCGAGGCCGAACGGTTCCTGCGCGTGGTGCAGACACTGCCGACCCTGTCGGCAGCGGATCTGCCGCAGCTGACCGTGGCGTTGCCGGCAGGCAGGCTGGACCGGGGTGCCGCCGGCATCTTCTGATCGGACGGGTGCGTACGGGATACCGGGTCCGTCCGGACCCCGGCTCCCAGGAAGGATGATCATCATGAGCGAGACCCCGGGTCCGAAACCGAAGAAGTCCGTCGCCCTGTCGGGCGTGGTCGCCGGCAACACCGCGCTGTGCAGCGTCGGCCGCTCCGGCAACGACCTGCACTACCGCGGCTACGACATCATCGACGTCGCCCGCACCTGCGCGTTCGAGGAAATCGCGCACCTGCTGGTGCACGGGCACCTGCCGAACGAGGCCGAGCTTGCCGTCTACAGGGTGAGGCTGAAGCGCCTGCGCGGCGTGCCGGCCGCGGTGCGCGCGGTTCTGGAAACGCTGCCGGCGGCCACGCACCCGATGGACGTGATGCGCACCGGCGTATCCGCGCTGGGCTGCGTGCTGCCGGAAAAGGACGACCACAGCGCTGCCGGCGCCCGCGACATCGCCGACCGGCTGATGGCCTCGCTCGGCTCCATGCTGCTGGTCTGGTACCAGTATAGCCACAACGGCGTGACGCTGGACGTCGAGACCGACGACGACAGCATCGGCGGCCACTTCCTGCACCTGCTGCACGGCGAGCCGGCGCCGGCCTCCTGGGTGCGGGCGATGCACGCCTCGCTGGTGCTCTACGCGGAGCACGAGTTCAACGCGTCCACCTTCGCCGCCCGGGTGATCGCCGGCACCGGATCGGACATGTACTCGGCGATCGCCGGCGGCATCGGCGCGCTGCGCGGTCCCAAGCATGGCGGTGCCAACGAGGTGGCGCTGGAGATCCAGTCCCGCTACGCGACCCCGGACGCGGCCGAGGCCGACATCCGGGCACGGGTCGCGGCGCGGGAGGTGGTGATCGGCTTCGGCCACCCGGTCTACACCATCTCCGATCCGCGCAACGTGGTGATCAAGGAGATCGCCCGCGAGCTGACCGCCGAGGCCGGCTCGGCGGCGAAGTTCGCGGTGGCGGAGCGGATCGAGGGCGTGATGTGGGACGCCAAGCGGATGTTCCCCAACCTCGACTGGTTCTCCGCCGTGTCCTACGAGGCGATGGGAGTGCCCACGGCGATGTTCACCCCCCTGTTCGTGATCGCGCGCACCGCCGGCTGGGCGGCGCACGTGATCGAGCAACGGGAGGACGGCAAGATCATCCGCCCCACCGCAAACTATACCGGCCCGGAGAACCTGTCCTTCGTGCCGCTGGCCGATCGGCCCTGATCGGGCCGCCGTTTCCCCGGGAGAATTCGTCATGCCCTACCTGACCGCCGCCGACCTGCCTGCCGAGGCCGCGGGGGTGCGCTTCCGCCGGCTGCTGGACCGGCCGGACATCCTGCAGATCCCGGGCACCCACAACGGCCAGGCGGCGATGCAGGCCAAGGCGGCCGGGTTCGAGGCCTGCTACCTCTCCGGGGCGGCGATGACCGCCTCCATGGGGCTGCCCGACCTCGGCATCATCACCGTGGACGAGGTCGCGTTCTTCATCCGGCAGGTCGCCCGCGCGTCCGGGCTACCGGTGCTGGTGGATGGCGACACCGGCTATGGCGAGGCGCTCAACGCCATGCACATGGTGCGCACCTTCGAGGATGCGGGTGCCGCCGCGGTGCATCTCGAGGACCAGCTGCTGCCCAAGAAGTGCGGCCACCTCAACGACAAGAGGCTGGCGGCACCCGGTGACATGGCCGCAAAGGTCGCCGCCGCCGCCCGGGCGCGCCGCTCGCTGGTCGTGATCGCCCGCACCGATGCCGCGGCCTCCGAGGGCATGGAGGGCGCCGTCGCGCGTGCGCGGCTCTACATGGAGGCGGGCGCCGATGCGATCTTCCCGGAGGCGCTGACCACGCCGGAGATGTTCCGCGAGTTCGCGAGCCGCATGCTCGGCGTGCCGCTGCTGGCCAACATGACCGAGTTCGGCCGCACGCCGTTCTTCACCGCCGCCGAGTTCCAGGAGTTCGGCTACCGGATGGTGATCTGGCCGGTGAGCTCGCTGCGCGTCGCCAACAAGGCGCAGGCCGAGCTGTTCGAGGCGATCCGCCGCGATGGCGGCACGCATCGCATGGTGGAGCGCATGCAGACCCGCAAGGAGCTCTACGCCACCATCGGCTACCACGACTACGAGGAGCTCGACGCGTCGATCGTCCGCACGGTCGTGCCCGAGGCGATGCCGCAGATCGACTAAGACGGGAGTTGCTCCGACCGGTCACGCGTCGGACCGGGCAACAGCGGGTGGGTCGTGCGCTTCCGGATCAGGGAGCGTGATCGGCATCGCGGTGGCCGCCCGCAGCGCCATCGAGCCGCCCGTCCATGAACGCCGCGATATGCCGGTTCAAGAAGGCAGCGTCTGCCGGGCTGGCGCCCGCCCCGGCCGGATGTCCCCACAGTGACGGGATCGGCATCAGGATGCACTGCCTGATGAAGCCAGCCTCTGATCGCGCGTCCCCGACCGGGAAGTAGAGATCGGTGGCCGATGGCATGAACAGTACCGGCACCCTGATCGAGCGCAGCGCCGCCTGCAGGTTTCCCGCGAAGGGCGGGGTGTCGCCGACGTCGTTCGACTGCCACGTGCGCATCTGCAGGATCAGGTCGTTGGCATCCGCGCCGGCGAAGAACGCGGTCGTGTAGCGGTCCACCGCCTGCCGGAACGTCGTGCCGGGCGGGTTCTCGGTGCGCCACAGCTCGCGGCGCCACCATTCCTGCGAGTAAAGCCAGCCGAGCCAGACCAGCGAGGTGGCCGCAATGCCGCGCCGCGGCTCCGTCGTGTAGTTGCCGCCGTTGAAGGCGGGGTCGGTGGTGAGCGCTGCGATTTGCCCGTCAAGCCGGACGATGCCGTGGCCATAGGTCTTGGCGGTACCGGAGGTGGCGACGATCCGGTCCATGAACCGCGGATAGCTGACCGCCCACTGCAACGCCTGCTGTGCTCCCATGGAGAAGCCGATCACCGCGCGCAGGTGCGTCACGTGCAGCTGCTCCACCAGCAGGCGGTGCACGGCGTTCACGTTGTCGCGGATCGTCATGGCGGGGAAGCGGGGCCCGTGGAACGGCTCGGGCGTGTTGCTCGGCGAGGAAGACCGCCCGTTGCCGAACAGCTCGCTGGTGACCAGGAACAGCTTGGTCGGGTCGAGCGCCTTGCCTGGCCCGATCAGCCAGTCGTAGCCATGCATGTCCGCCATGTAGTGGGACGGCAGCAGGACGGCGTTGTCACCGGCCGCATTCAGTGTTCCGGTGGTGCCATACACGACGCGGGCTTCCGGTAATACCGCCTTGCCATCGGTGCTGAAGCCGTGGATCAGGAACTCGTGCTGGACCGGCGCATCCGGCGTCGCGGCGGCGGATCGCGAGACCGCGGAACCGATCACCAGCAGGCTGGACATCGCCAGCAGCGCCGGACGGATCGGATGGCGGATCGTCATGTTCCATCACTCCGCATGGCGGTTCGCGACGACAGATCCGATCCCGTCGCCGCCAAACCCCTGTCGTATCCCCATCCGGTCGCATCGATGCAAGCGGTCAACCTCGTCCTCGACCAAGACGGTGCTGGGCGATGATGGCGCGGCGGGAGCATCTCGACCACCATTACGACACGTCCTCGCCCTGGACGCTCAGCATCCAGCCGACCGCATGGCCCTCGGTCGACCACCTCCGGCACACTTCACATCATGTCGATCATACGAGGCTGCCGCCTGCGGCCGCCGCGCCGATGCATCCCGGCCACCGCTGCGCCGTTGCAGGGCGTCACCCTGAGGAACTCATCATGCCGATCTCGACCCGGTTGCACGGATGGATCGACTACGCGGCGGCGGTTTCGCTGGGCGGCCTCGTCCTCGCCGGCGGGCTGCGGGGCCCAGCACGGGGCGTGGCCGCGGTCGCGACGGCGGTCCCCGTCGGCGTGTTCCTGCTCACGGACTTCGAGGCCGGCCTGATCGGCCTGATCGGCGTACGCCGGCATCTGCGGTTCGACGTCACCGAGGGCCTCCTCTTGTTCGGCGCTGGAGTGGCGTTGCGACGGCAGCCGTTCGTCTCCCGTGCCATCCTCGCCTTCTACGGCCTGTCCCAGTTCGCGCTGGGGTTGTCGACCAGCCAGGTCGCGAGGAGTGGGCCTGGCCGAAGCTCCAGCCCGATCACGCGGTTGCTCGGATCGGTATAAGGTCGGATAGGCCCTTCGATCGTTGCGGCCACCACCGTGCCTGAATACCCCAGTCAGACTGACCCCTCGAGATACGCGATCCCGGCTCGGCGCCGGGGGTGTCAGGTCAGCACGACGATCTTTCCGTCCGCCCTGTTCTCCTCCATGCAGCGATGCGCCTCGGCGATCTCGTCCAATCGGAAGATCGGGCCGACAGGAACGTGCAGCTCCCCGGTCGCGATCCGTCCCGCCAGCCGCTCGAGCGGCGTCAGCATGAAGTCCGCCGCGGTGCCGCCATAGGTGGTCAAGCAGACCGCGGTCGGGATTTCCGCGATCGGGCTGAAGTCCGGCAGTACCCACTGATTGCCGACGACGCCGGTCATGCACACGATGCCGCCCGGCCGCGCGCACCGGAGCGAGTCAGCCAGGGTGATGGTGCCGATCAGCTCCAGCACCTTGTCCACGCCCTCCGCCGCATCCGGCCCCATCCGCGCCGCGATGCTGCCGTCGTCGATCACCACCTGATCGGCACCGGACCGGCGCAGCAGCGCTTCCCGCTCCGGGCGCCGCGTGGTCGACACCACGAACGCGCCCTCGTCGCGGGCCAGGGCCGCCGCGGCCAGTCCGACCGAGGTGCCGCCGCCCCGGATCAGCAGGCGTTCCCCGGCGCGCAGCCGCAGCGACTTGTGCAGCGAGCCCCAGGCCGTCTGCAGCATCTCCGGCAGCGCGCCCAGCACCTCCCAGGACAAGGGCGTGCGAACCGCCTGCACCTGCGCCGTCGGCACCAGCACGTACTCCGCGTAGCCGCCGTCGAACTGCCGCCCCATGCCGCCCATGCAGGTGGCGACCACCTCGTCCAACTGGAATTCGCCGCCCGGTGCCGCCGCCACGGTGCCCGCCGCCTCGATGCCGAGCACACGTGGAAACGCCACGTCCGGCGAATGACCCTGGCGCGTGAACAGCTCCGACCGGTTGAGGCCGAACGCCCGCACCCGGATCAGCACCTGTCCACGCTGCGGTACCGGCACCGGCCGGGTCTCGACGCGCAGCACGTCGGCATCGCCGGGTGCGTGCATCACCACCGCCCGCATGGTGGCCACCGCTCACCCGCCCCCGGCGGCCAGGCTCATGCTTCGGTCAGCCATTGCGGATTATGGTTGGTGCCATCGAAGTGCTCGGTGGTCTTGTAGAGCTCGGTGCGGCCGGTCATGGCCACCGCGGCGCTCCGGGCCAGCAGCGCCTCACGCAGCTCCGGCGAAGGCGGCACGAAGGTGCGCACGGCGTCCAGCGCCTGCGCCAGGATCGGCAGGCCGTCGATCCCGGTGACCTGGATGCTGATCGGCAGGCCCATCGGATATTGCAGCATCTGCACCGGGGGCATCACCCGCGACTTCAGGATGTAGTTGTCGCCGAATGCCTTCATGCCGATGATGCCGGTCCCCCGCGCCACCGCGATCGGCACCACGGTGCGCTCGAAGCTGTCGTAGTGCGCGTCCATGATGTTGAGCGGCATCTGCACGGTGTCGAAGTGGAACCCGTGCCGGTCGGCGGTCGCGAACATGCTGGCGTGGATCGCCGGGCTCTTGTGGCCGGTAAAGCCGATGTAGCGGATCTTGCCCTGCTCCCGCGCCCGCAGCACCGCTTCCAGCGCGCCGCCGGCCGCGAACACCCGCGCCGGGTCGTCCGGCCGGATGATCTCGTGGAACTGCAGCAGGTCGATGTGATCCGTGCGCAGCCGCCGCAGCGAGGTCTCGATCTGGCCGGCGGCCGCCTCCGCGGTGCGCCCGTCGATCTTGGTCATCAGCAGGATCTTGCCACGGTAGCCGCCACTGCTCAGCGCCCGCCCGAGCCTGATCTCGCTTTCGCCGCCGTTGTAGTCCCAGCAATTGTCGCAAAGGTTGATGCCGGCATCGAGTCCGGCATGCACTACCCGCACCGCCTCGTCGCTGGTCATGCCGCCGGGCTTGGCCAGGTGGAACCCGCCCATGCCGACCAGCGACACCGCCTCGCCGGTGGTGCCGAGCGCCCGGTACTTCATGTCGGGATGCTGCGGGATCGCCGCGGTGACGGTGCCGGGCCTAGGCTGCACACGGTCGTCGGTGGCCGCGTATGCAGCTGCCACCGGCGTCGCGACGACGGCCGCAGCCGCCGTCCTGATGAAGTCTCGTCGATCCATCGCGAATTCCTCCCGTCCGGTCGAAGTCGGGGTGGTCAGACCATCCCCAACGCGCGCAACGCCACGCAGGCGGCGCCGTAGCCGTTGTCGATGTTCACGACCGACAATCCCGGCGCGCAGGATGCCAGCATCGCATCCAGCGCCGCGCGTCCGCCCGTCGCCACCCCGTAGCCGACGGAGGTGGGAACGCCCACCACCAGTCCCGGGGTCAGTCCGGCCACCACCGACGGCAGCGCCGCATCCATGCCCGCCACCACGATCACGATCGGATAGCTACGCAGCTCCTCGACCCGCCGCAGCAGCCGCCACAGCCCGGCCACTCCGACATCGGCGATCTCCGCCGCGCCGTGGCCGGAAAAGCGCAGCGTGCGCGCGATCTCCCGGGCCACCGGTACGTCGGACGTTCCCGCCGTCACCACCGCCACCCGCGTCTGCGCCAGCAACGGCGCCGGCTCGCCCTGCCACGCGGTGCGTGACACCGGGTCATAGTCGAGGCCGGTCCTGAGGCGGTCCGGCAACGCGTCGAACCGCGCCACGTCGAGCCGGGTCAACAGCAGCGGCATGTCGGCCGCCGCTTCGAGGATGTCGGCGATCTGTCTTACCGATTTCCCGGCGCAGTAGACCGCCTCGCCAAGGCCGATCCGAGTCGTGCGCTCGCGATCGAGCAGGAACTCGCTCACGTGCGCGCCGCCTCCAATCGGGCCACCGCCGGCTTCAGGAACGCGCTGCCGGTGCGGTAGGCCGCGAACCGCAGCGTCCGCACCGGCTCCCCGGCCGCTGCGGCAAGTTCGGCGATCCGCTCGCGCAGCGCCGCCTCGGCGCCATGGTCGAGCCGGTCAAGGGCCCCCTCGTCGAGCTCCACCACTAGGCCCTCGCGCCGTACCCGACAGCGCACCGCCATCGGCGCCAGCTCCAGGGCCGTCAGCCGCTCCACCGCATGCACGAGCGCCAGGACCCGCGGCTCGATCGCCAGTCCGGTCTCGATCCGGCTCGACAGGCACGGCGCCGACGGCAGATCGGCCAGCTCGGCCAGCCCGACCAGCGGCGCGATCCGCCGCAACGTCGCCTTGGCGATCCCCGCCTCGACGAAGGGGTGCCGCACGCCATACTTGGCCGCCGCCCGCAGCCCCGGCCGGTAGTCGCCGAGATCGTCCGTGTTGGTGCCTGACAGCACCAAGGTGCCGCTGCCGCGCAGCCGTTCGGCGATGCTGCCGTAGAGCTTGTTCTTGCAGTGGAGGCAACGATCGACCGGGTTGGCCCGGTAGCGCGGGTCGCCGAACTCGCCGGCATCGAACACCACCAGCGCCACGCCGAGGCGATCGGCCAGCGCCCGCGTACGCTCCGTCGCCTCCGGTGGCACCGCGGGCGAGGTCGCATGGTGCAAGGCCAGGCGGGCAGACCCCAACGTCGTCACCGCTGTGGCCGCCAGCGTCAGGCTGTCGATGCCGCCGCTGACCGCGACCACCAAGTCCTGAGCCGGCAGCCCATGCAGTACCGCCTGCAGGCGTCGCAGCGCGGGCGCCGCGTCGCTCATGCCCCTGCCCCCAGCGCGATCGCCTCCGCCAGCCGGCGCAGCCGGGCTCGGCCGGCGTGCCCGTCCGATGCCAGCAGGTGGTCCGACTCCGCCTTCGCCGTCTGCCCATCCGGTCGCTGCGCCAGCTTCACGTCCACCGGCACGCCGTCCACCTCCAGGCGCGCCATCTGCCACTGCAACGCTCGGCCCTGCACCCGGTGGGTTCGCAGTCCGATCGTCGTGGTTTCGCGGAAGCAGGCGGCGACCACCTCCGCCGCCCGTTCCGGCGCCACCAGCACCTGCACGTGAACCGCGAGGCGGTTCTTCTTGCCGAAGGCCGTCATCTGCACGATGTCATGCACTCCTGGCAGCGTCCGCACCCGGTCGAGCCCGGTCGCCAGGTCCTCGCCGGACTGGTCGTCGACCTCGAACGAGATCACCTCCAGCTCTCGGTGCGCGGCGCCCTGGCCGCCGTTGTCTTCCCTAACCTGCGGCTCCAGCACCAGCACGCGCACGCAGTTGCTGGTCCCGGGAAGCCGTCGCATGCCGTGGCCGATGCCGGTCCCGACCAGCCGGCCGGCTGGTCGGCTGCCCAGCAGGCCGGCCCGCCTCAGGTAGGCGAGGATCGCTGCCCCGGTCGGCGTCACCCGCTCGCCGCCGATGCCGTCGTCGATCGTCTCGAACCCTTGCAGCAGGAGCGTGGTCGCCGGTGCCGGGACCGGCATCAGGCCATGCGCGGTGCGGATCCGCCCCGACCCGAGCGGCAGCGCCGACACGCTCCAGCCGACCGCTCCGATCCGATCGATCAGCACCGCGGCCGCGACGATGTCGCCGATCGAGTCGGCAGCGCCGACCTCGTGGAACGTGATCGCATCCGGCTGGCAGCCGTGCACCTGTCCCTCGGCCTCGGCCAGCGTCGTGAAGATGCCGATCGCATGCGCGTGCACGACATCCTCAAGTCCACAGTCTCCCAGGTGCGTGCGGATGTCCCGCCAGGCGCGGTGACCGTGCTCGACCCCGCTCGCGGTGTCGTCGGGATGGGGATCGAGCGTATGCTCGTGATGATGGTCGTGACCATGATCATGCTCGGCGTGCCGGGGCTCCGCATCATCGGTCGCGGCGGCGGACCGCCCATCCGCCCCCTCGATCTGGAAGCGCCATCCTGTCAGCACCCCGTCATCGTGCGCCAGCAGCCGACACCGCACCGGCGCCGCGCATGATACCGCCGCCTCGACCGCATCTCGATGCTGCGGGAACGCCCCGAGCAGGCACGCTGCGAACATGTCGCCGGCCAGGCCACCGAGCGGGTCCAGATGCAGATGGATCATGGGCATGATGATGCGCACGCCTGGAAGCCTCGTCCAAGCGGTCCCCCGCCGGGCTCACGACGTCGTGGCTTGCTTGGCCGTTCACTACCCTCACCCTCCGGTACGGACCTCGTCTACTGCCGCGATCCATACGGCCCGCGCACCCTCGCCCTTATGGAGCATCCGATGACCCCCGCCGACACCAGCGAGTCCATCCGGTTGCAGGACCCGGCCCTGCCGGTGACCCGCATCGACGATCCGGCCGCCCTGCCCCTGCTGACCGATGGTGGCGAGCGCCGCGGCGACATGCTGTACCGTCGCTTCGGCCGCACCGACGAGATGATCTCGGCGATCGGCATGGGCGGCTTCCACCTGGGCAAGAATGCCATCACCGACGAGGAGGCGGTGCGGCTGGTGCACGAGGGGGTCGATCGCGGCATCAGCTTCATCGACAACTGCTGGGACTACAACGGCGGCCGCTCCGAGTTGCGCGTGGGTGTGGCGTTGTCGCAGGGCGGTTACCGCGACCGGGTGTTCCTGATGTCCAAGATGGACGGCCGCTCCAAGGCCGAGGCGACGCGCCAGATCGACACCTCCCTGAAGCGCATGCGTACCGATCGCATCGACCTCGTTCAGCACCACGAGATCCTGCGCTACGACGACCCCGACCGCATCTTCGGCGAGGGTGGCGCGATGGAAGCGTTCCTTGAGGCCAAACAGGCTGGCAAGATCCGCCACATCGGCTTCACCGGTCACAAGGATCCGCGCATCCATCTGCAGATGCTGGCGGTGGCCGCGGAGCGCGGGTTCCACTTCGACGCCGTGCAGATGCCGCTCAACGTGATGGACGCACATTTCCGCTCGTTCGCCCACCTGGTGCTGCCCTACCTCGTCCGGCATGGCATCGCGGTGCTGGGCATGAAGACGTTCGGTGACAGCGTCCTGCTCAAGAGCGAAGCGCCGATCACGCCGCTGGAATACCTTCACTACTCCCTTACCCTACCGACATCGGTGGTCATCACAGGCATGGAGAACCGACGGGACCTGGACCAAGCATTGGAAGCGACGCGCACCTTCGTGCCCATGGACAGGGAGACCCTGGCGGCACTTCTGCAGCGTAGCCGGCCCTATGCGCTGGAGGGCCGTTACGAGCTGTTCAAGACCAGCACCGTGTTCGATGGCACCGCCAAGAACTCGGTGTGGCTGGGGGAGGAGGCCGACAACGTCAACGCCCTTGCCCCGGTCATGGAGTAGTTGCGTGTCGGCGGGGCCGCCCTGCGGTGATCATGCCGCCTCGATCAGCCTCTCGATCGTGCCGCAGTAGGCATCGAGACTGAACTGTCGTTGCATTCGGAGCGCTCCGGCAGCACCCATGGCACGTGCCTGTCCGGGGTCGTTCAGCAGGGTGATGATCTTGTCGCGTAGTCCCTGGACATCCCCGGTCTGGGTGTGGAACCCGGTTTCCCCCTCGACCACAAGATCTGATGGCGCCTCGGTTTGGGTCGTAATGACTGCCTTGCCCATCGCCATCGCCTCTGCGATGACCGCATAGCCCGAGGCGTGC
Source organism: uncultured Acetobacteraceae bacterium (assembly GCA_964249255.1). Classification (GTDB taxonomy): domain Bacteria; phylum Pseudomonadota; class Alphaproteobacteria; order Acetobacterales; family Acetobacteraceae; genus Lichenicola. The sequence continues at coordinate 23,542 of CAXUBN010000001.1, forward strand.
CGTGCCGCATGCAGTGGCACCACGACGAACGACGCCCGGGCATAGAGCGCACGCAACCCGAGATAGTCACCGGCCGAGCTGACATCGACCGAGGGATGCAACACGGCAGGATCGACCTCCGCCGCCTTCGGCCGCCATAGGCTGTCGGCGGCGATACGCAGCGGTACGTTGAGATCCTTGGTTGCTGCGATCAGCGTGTGGTAGTCGCGGTTGGAGCTGCCGGCCGCCGCCACCAGCTGCTCCTCGGACGGAGGACCCGGCTCGAAGAACGTCGTGTCAACCCCGTAGCCGCCATTGTGGCATCGGTCTTCATCGAAGCCGTGCACTTCAACCAGGCGTCGACGCAACGACTCCGATAGGCACAGGAAATGAACGTGACGTGCCCGGCGCAACGCCGGCGCGACGACCGCAAATTTTCGGCTCTCCAGCAGGAACCCGTGCAGGATGATCCAGATCGGCGTGCGCACATGCCGCACGAGCGAGGCTAGCGCGAGCGGGATGCCGATGTCCTCCCCCGAGGCGAGCAGGACCCCGCGATTGCCTCCCTTCCGCACCAACAGTCGGGACAGTGCGATCCGCCTACGCAGCGAGGTGGGTGCTCCCGGATGCACCCGATCGGTCGCGATGACCTCCGCGCCGTTCCGCGCGGAGAAGACGTTGAACTCGGCCAGCGGCTGCTCTCCCGCCAGCTTGCGCCGCTCGATCTCCGGCTGCAGGGGGCCGCCCAGGACATAGCTGATGCAGCATGTCATTTCAGTTCCAAGCCCGCCACCCAGATGCCACGTCAGCCTGAGGCTGAACTCTTAATATTTCATGATCACTGCATCATGACGTCGCCTGCACCTTTGCTTAACCTTTCGCGTGCATGCAGGGCTCGAACTCCAGGGTCAGAAACCGTTGCACAACGTGGAACCAGGCGAGGATGTTGGCGAGCATACGGTCCGCACGCGGCCCGGTCATGCTGGCAAAACCCCGTCCTACCTTGTTGGCGCGCTGTGGGCGGGCCTGAACGCCGGCGCCAGCGTCCTGCTGCCATTCGCGCTGTTTGTGTTCTTCGCCCGCGAGATTAGTCCGCCGCTGCTGGGCCTGGTGGCACTGGCGATGGCCTGCACCGAGATGGGCAAGGCGATCGGGCTGCCGGGCGTCTATGAGGCGCTGCTGCAGCAACGCCAGGATGTTTGGCGCTGCCACCAGGCCGCCATGGCTCTCCTGATCTGCGCGAGCGGCGTGCTGGCCCCCGCATGCCTGCTGGTGATCTACAGCCTGGGCTTCCTGATGCCGGACCTGCATCGGCACTTCATGCTGCTGTCCGTCCTGGCGCTGCGGATCCCGCTCGATCTGCTGGTTGTCCAGCCACAGGCGGTGCTGGTCGAGAGACTGGCATTCCGCAGGCTGGCGCTTCGGACGATCGTCGCCAACGTGCTTGCCGGTACGGCGGGCGTGCTGATCGCCCTCTTGGTCGAGCCGGTCGATGGGCTGGTTGCCTATCAGCTCGTCCAGTCGATGCTGACCTTCGCTGCCACCTCGATCGGCGGAGGCCTGATGGCACGGCCCCACCTGCACCGCGACTGCATCCGCCGCCTGCGCAGCGAGATGCTGCTGTCGACCGGCAACCGATCCTTGGCGGCCACCATCAATTACCTGGATCAGATGACGATCGCCCCCCTCGCGGGCGAGGTAGGCCTTGCCTACTACAATCTCGGAAAGCGCCTCGAGAACACCTTCGTCACCGTCGCGAGCTCGTTCTCCGCCATACTGTTTCAGCCCTTATTCGCTGCCGATGGGATCCTGAGCAAGCGGAAGGCCACGTTCCGCGCACTCTTCGTGCTGACCCTGGTCTGCGGTATTCCGGCCAGCGTGGTGTTCTGCAACGGGCGGCTCGTGGTCGGCCTGTTGTTTGGACGCAACTGGCTGGGCGCCGCCCCGGTCGTCGCTTGGCTGTCACTCAACGGGTTTGTCCGCGCCGTCGGCATGGTGCCCGGCTCGTTCCTATCGGTTTCAGGACGTAACCGGGAACTCCTCATGACATCCATCGCGTCCGCCGCCGGCAGCCTTGCCTTGGTCGTTGCCCTGGCCCCGGTCAGCATCAGGCTCTGCGCCATCGGTCTGGTGATCAAGAACGCAGGCATCGTCGCTTGGATGGCCTGGCTGGTCCGCCGTGAGGTGAGTCAACCGGCGGCGACCTACCTGATCACTGTCATCATCCCCCTCGCCGTCATGATCGTTGCCGTCAGCCTGTGTAGGACCATGCTTGCTGTCGATGTCCTCCTGCCGACGCCGACGTTTGTCGTCCTGACGGTATCGGGATTGTGTGCCCTGATCGGCGGCGGCGTTTGGATTGGCCTCGCCAACATGATGTCGTACCACCTGACGCATCGCCGAATGGCGGCTGAGATTCGCGCATGAGGTTGCTCTACCTCGTCCACGATCTCGGCGATGCCGCTGTCGCGCGTCGGCGACGCTTCCTGCAGGACGGTGGTGGACATGTCGTCCTGATCGGCTTCCGTCGGCATCGTGGCAGCCGTGATCACGGCGATATGGATGGCCTGTGCATCGGCCAGACCCGGAACGGCCGCATGCTGCGCCGAACCTTATCGACCATCCGTGCCATCGCCTTCTCGCGCGGTTGGCGCGATGAGCTTCTGCAAGCCGATGCCATCATCGCGCGCTCCCTTGAGATGCTCCTGCTCGCGGTCGCCGTGCGCCGCATGGCCAGGGTGACTGTGCCGATCGCCTACGAGTGTCTGGATGTTCACCGCCTGATGACCCGGCCGGGCCTGATCGGCAGACTGCTACGCTGGACCGAGCGGCGCCTGCTCGATTCGACCAGCCTGCTGATCGTCAGTTCGCCAAGTTTCATCGAGTCCTACTTCTCGCCCGTCCACGGTCGTCTCCCACCCTGGCGCTTGTTGGAGAACAAGCTCCTCGCCAGCGAAATGCCGGGAAGGACTGATGTCATCCCTCCACCATCCCTCCCAGCCGCCCTGCCATGGCGGATCGGCTGGTTCGGCATCATCCGCTGCAAACGCAGCCTGGAACTGCTTGCCGCCCTGGCCCAGGCATCGAATGGTTGCATCGAGATCGTTATTCGTGGCCGTGTTGCGTATGACGTCATCCCCGATTTTGATGCCCAGATCGCCGCCATACCCGGGCTGATCTTCGGCGGTCCCTATGATCGCACGACGCAGCTGGCCGCCATCTATGGGCAGGTACATTTCAACTGGGCTATCGACTTCTACGAGGACGGTCTCAACTCCGCTTGGCTGCTACCCAACCGACTCTACGAGGGAAGCGCCTTCGGTGCGGTGCCGATCGCGCTGCGTGCGGTCGAGACTGGCCGCTGGTTATCCTCGCATGGCTGCGGCCTTCTGCTCGACCAACCGATCGAGCAGACGCTCCCCACACTGTTCGCCGGCATGATCCCCGCTGCCTTTGAAGCGGCGCGGGATCGTGTGTTGGCGCTGGATCGCGCAGCGTTGATCGAGACCACCACCACGGCCGCTTCCTTCATCCTGACGCTCAGCAGCCTTGCCCCGACGACCGGTGCCGTCTCCTCAAGCTTCGCCAAGGTGAGCGCCTGATGACTGCTTCCCGGCCATTCTTCTCGATCGTGATACCGACCCTGAACGAGGAGAACTACATCGAGCAAGCGCTGTCGTCGCTGCTCGCTCAGATCGTCGGTGACGAAGCGGAGATCCTCGTTCTTGATGGTGGCAGTCACGACCAAACCAAGAATATCGTCTTGAGGATCGCTGATGCGTATCCGATCGTGCGCCTGATCAGCAATCCGGGTCGTACTCAATCGGCTGCATGCAACCTGGCAGCAAAGCTGGCTGATCCGCGAAGCCGGATCCTGATCCGTGCCGATGCCCACGCCGCGTATCCGCAAAGTTTTCTTAGTCACGCCATCCAGGCCTTGCTGGAGACCGGCGCCACCTCCGTTGTCGTACCGATGCGCACGGTGGGGATTAAGCCACTTCAACGGGCGATCGCAGCGACGCAGAACAGCAGTCTCGGCAACGGCGGATCTGGTCACCGGCGGATCGGCACATCGCGCTTCGTCGATCACGGTCACCATGCTGCATTCGATCTGGCATTCTTTCGCTCTCTCGGCGGCTATGATCCTGATTTTACTCATAACGAGGATGGTGAACTTGACGTTCGCGGCCTCAAGGCCGGTGGTCGTATTTGGCTGTGCGCAGAGGCGGTGATCGATTACTTTCCACGAGCCAATTTTTCGCAACTTGCACGTCAGTACTTCCGCCATGGCCGCGGCCGGGCAAGGACCACTGGCAAGCACAGGCTGTCCTTAAAGCTTCGGCAATACCTGCCCCTGGTCATACTGATAAGCATGTTGGCCTGCCTCTTGGCTCCTGTCCTTCCATGGATCGTTCTTCCGGCGATGCTCTACCTGACTGCCTGTCTCGCATGGGGCACGTCACCCGCCATTAGGCGACGCGATCCAGCGCTTCTGCTGATGGGTCCGGCCGCGGTCGTCATGCATCTCTCTTGGGCGACAGGTTTCGTGGCGGGTTTTGCGCGTCATCGCCTGCATAAGCCATTCCTTAACTCACTGGCCGTAGAAGAGAACCGTAGCGTCGGCGTGAACTGATTCACGTCGATGTCGGAGATTGGCATACCGTGGGTTATTCTCGACGCGCTGCCTATCTTGGATCAAGTATCTTGATGATCGCATGTTTGTCTGGCTGCGGCGATTTCTTGTCTGAGAGCGGGCCTGGTCGTGCGGCTGTTGTCGTCAACGCCACAACGGTAGCCACCGCCCCGACACCGTTTCCATATCAACTGATCACCGTTAACGCCTCGACGCTGCCGGCACTCGATGCTCCAATCGAACGATCGCGTTTCAACTCGGCGCCGTCCGAGGGAGCGATCCAGGGTGCTATCGGTATCGGCGACGATATCGGCGTCACCATCTTCGAATCCGGTCCCGGTGGCCTCTTCATCACGGATCATCCGGAAAATCAGTCCGGCAACTCCATCACCCTTCCCCCACAACAGGTCGATCAAACAGGCAACATCGTCATTCCTTACGGCGGCGTTATTTCTGTCGTTGGTCTCACCCCAGCCGGCGTGCAACGTGTCATCGAGCGCAGGCTGGCCAACCGGGCCTTGGAGCCGCAGGTCGTTGTCACCATCCTGGCGCGGCGGTCGGGTATGATCAACGTTGCCGGCGACGTTGCGGGTGCGGCACGCTTCTCACTCGATCCTGGTGGCGAAACCATGCTCGGTGCCATCTCAAGAGCTGGAGGGCCTCGTTTCCCGGACTATGAGACCACCGTCATCCTCCATCGCGGCAGCACAAGGCAGGCAGTCAGGCTGTCTACAATCGTCGATCAGCCATCCCAGAACCTGTCGCTTGAGCCGGGTGACACGATCTACCTTACACATGACCCCGACTTCTTCCTCGCTATGGGTGCAACTGGTCAGGCAACGTCGCTCGGACCACTGGATCGACGGATCGCTTTCGGAGGTGACAGGATCACGCTTGCGGACGCGCTGGCCAAGGCAGGTGGCTTGGAAGATGATCGCGCGAATGCTCGGGCCTGCTTTGTTTATCGGCTTCAGCATGGTCAGGATGAAGGACTGAAGAAAGCCCTGCCAACAATCTACCTGACTGACCTACATGATCCGGTTGGATACTTCTATGCGAGCAAGTTCGTGATGCATCCGGAAGATGTAATCTTTGTCTCCAATGCTCCAGAAACCGATATTGCCAAGTTCCTGAACTTGGTTCTACCCGCAGCATACTCGGCTGCAGGCTTCAGCAGTGGCTTTAGATGACCAGTCTGTCAAGTAATTACTGCACGATGACGAAGCAACCACTTCATCAACAGGAAGGCTGCCTGATATGGAAGACCGTCTCAGAGACATCATTGCGAAGTTTGGACGACTGCCCATCGCGATCAATACCTTGGCACCAGACGATGACCTCTACGAGGCGGGTCTCAGCTCGCTCGCCAGTGTCAATCTGATGCTTGCGGTTGAGGACGCCTTCGATATCGAGTTTCCGGACCATTTACTGACCCGGCGGACGTTCCAAAGCATTTCATCCTTGAGCAGCGTTGTGTCCAGTCTCAAGTCGGCTGCGGTTGCGTCTTGAAGAGTAGCCGTCCACTGACGGACCGGGCAAACGCGGCCGCTGCCGTTGCCGCCAGGTACGCCGATGCGGTTGATACTGAAGCTCGTTACCCGCTGGAGGCCATAACCGCCTTGCGGGATCTGAACCTACTCGGCTTGCTCGTTCCCGAACGCTGCGGCGGCCCAGGTGAATCGTTGGCTGACGTCGCCTTGGTCTGTCGCTCACTTGGCCGTGCATGCGGTTCGACCGCACTTATCTTTGCCATGCATCAGATCCAGGTCGCATGTGTGATTGCAGGTGGCGGTGAAACGGCTTGGTCGGACGGCTTTCTGAGGCGTCTTGCTCAAAACCAGTTGCTTCTGGCGTCAGTCACTTCCGAAATTGGCATCGGTGGAAATATTCGCGCCAGTATCTGTGCACCTGACTATGCGGGAAGTCGGCTTACATTGGCGAAGCGGTCATCGGCCATCTCCTATGGTGATCATGCCGACGCCTTGCTCGTGACGGCGCGGAGGAACATCAATTCTGCCCCTTCGGATCAAGTCATGATTCTTGCTGAGCGACATGATACGTCGTTGGTTGAGACGGGTCGGTGGGATACGCTCGGAATGCGCGGAACTGGAAGCAAGGCGTTCGACGTGAGCTTGACGGTCTCGTCTGAACAGCTTCTGCCGATCGCGTTTGGTGATGTTGCTCAGCATACCATGTTGCCAACATCTCACCTACTGTGGGGTGCGGCCTGGTTGGGTATTGCGTCTGATGCTGCAGAAAGGGCACGTAACTTTCTTCGACCCCAGGCGCGGGAAGAACAAGGCGCTGCATCTCCTGCTGCGTTACGTTTTGAGAAGGCCGTATCACTTATAGCTACAATTCAAGATAGACTCGATCTAGTTACCAGCCAGTACGAGCGAAAGCAACAGGACGATCGCGACGGCCTATCGTTGAGCTTTTTAACAGAGGTTAATGGTCTGAAGATCATGGTATCCGAGGCAGCGCTGGAGGTCGTTCAGCACGCGTTGATGATATGCGGGTTTGCAGGTTATCAGTATGGCACTCCCTACAGTATTGGCCGTCATCTACGAGACCTCCAAGCAGCGCCGCTAATGGTCAACAATGATCGTATTTCAAGCAACATCGCAACTATGCTTGTTGCGCAGCGTTCGTCATTGATAAGGACTTAACAATGCAAAAAGGGACCAGCTTCCGGGACGAGTTGATTGCTCATGGCGTCCTCGTTCCAAGCGGTGTGGATGGAGTTTATGGTCGTAACGGGCTCTTTGAATCGATCGTTAACGGGATTGAGCAACTGATTACCCAGGTAGGACAGGACTATGGAGCTGAGGTCATCCGCTTTCCTCCTGCCATGCCCAAAAGCGTCATGGAAACCAGCGGATACCTGAACGGTTTTCCACATTTAGCCGGCACTATCCACTGTTTCTGTGGTGATGATCGAGCTCATGCACGACTACTTGACGATCTAGCGACTGGCAAGAACTGGACAGTAGATCAACAATGCATCGACTTAACTCTTACCCCTGCTGCTTGTTATCCTGTATATCCCATGGTCGCCGCCAGGGGACAGTTGACGTCTTCAAGGCACATCTTTGATGTCTCATCATACTGTTTTAGACATGAGCCGTCACTTGATCCAGCTCGTATGCAGATGTTTCGAATGCGGGAGTTTGTCTGCCTAGGTAGGCCGAAGAATGTTCAACAATTTCGCGATGATTGGCTGGAAGGAGGGCAGCAACTTATCAGAAAGCTTGAGCTACCGTTCTCTGTCGATTTGGCAAATGATCCATTTTTTGGTCGCGGTGGTACCTTCATGGCTAAGAGCCAACGTGAACAGGCGCTAAAGTTCGAGCTCTTAGTCCCGATCGTCAATGACGATCGTCCGACAGCCTGTTTAAGCTTTAACTATCACATGGAGCATTTCAGCGAGATCTGGAGGCTGACAACTGATGACGGCGCTATGGCGCACACTGCTTGTGTCGGATTTGGTCTTGAGCGCTTGACTTTAGCGTTGTTACGCCGCCATGGTTTTGACTTGCGGTCTTGGCCCCGCCAAGTGAGAGATGAGTTGTGGCTGTAGAGCTCTTTAACGCCAGAGCTTTCAAGCCCCATCGCTTGCACAGCGTCGATCGGTCATGGCCCGAGACCAACTGCTATGTCGACTTATGGATCGAGATACTGGCGTCATTGGACATGATGCCAGAAGCATGTTTTGGGTTTGCGATAACGCAAGATTTTGGCGCCGATCAGTTTACTTTTCCAAAGCCCCCTCTCCAAGATCTTGAGTTACTTTATGGCCTAAGGATAAGAGAGCTGTCTCTATATGAAAGTCTAGAACATCATGTAGTGCAGCATCTTCGGTTGACTAACTTAATACTTCTTGAGGTCGATGCATTCTATCTGCCCGACACTTTTGCAACAACTTATCAGCAGGATCATACCAAGACGACCATCGCTATAGATTATGTGAATCTAGAGAATCATACTTGCCGCTATTTTCATAATGCAGCCCGCGCAGAACTGTCTGGGAATGATTACATTGGGATATTTCAGCTGAATCCTGACTATACCCGTCGTCGCGACATAATGTTTCCCTATCTTGAGGTTGTTGAGCGCCCACCGACTCAGATATCAGATGATAATTTGATGCAGGTTGCTACCGAACTCTTGAAGACACATTTCAAACGACGCCCAAAATCCAATCCTTTCGAAACTTGGCGCCGTACCTTTGATCAACATCTAGACTCCCTTCTTTCTAATCCAAATTCTCTCCATACCTATGCCTTTCACTTTCCAAGACTAGCTGGATCGAATTTTGAAACGTTCTCCAATCATATTGATTGGCTTTTCCAGGGAGAAGTTGAACAGGCCGTAGCGAGCTGTCAGGCAATTGCACGAGTCACTAAGACGCTTCAATATCGGCTAGCGCGATCAGTTGCTCGGAGAAAGATGGATCATGCTAATGATTGTTTTGATCTGCTGGAACTTAACTATTCCAAGATAGTTTTTGAGTTAGGACAACAGCTTTCCTGACGCTGATGATGAACATCAGCATATTTGATATCAGTTAGAATGCGTGAGATATGCCTCTTCCGGTCGAGTCCTTCTCTCAGCAGCTTGATTCATCAGCCTTGATGCTACCACAGGCTCTTGAAGCGGACTGGTCTTTAATCTTGTTGCTGCCAGATGTTGTTCTACATCCCCGTAACCTACCTCAAATAAATGACTGGAGGCCGGCAAAGGCTCCTGGGAGTGCCTTCGAGGCAATACATGGTAGAGATGTAGACTTGCGTGGTCCTCTTACTCAATTGCATGATTATGACATATGGTATCGTACGTACATCGACTTAAAGAAGGAAGACAAGCTCAAGTTTGATGGCTTGGCTGGCCTTGCCGAACTCTGGATTGATGATCAGCTAGTAGCATCAAGTGTAAATATGTACAGACAGCTACTGGTGAATGTTCAGAATGACGGAAGGTCAGCAATTGCCATACGCTTCCGATCGCTAAACAAGGCGCTGCAGCAGGTAAAAAGCCGACCAGCGTGGCGGACAAAGTTAGTCAATTCAAATAATATAAGAATGTATCGGCAGACTTTACTGGGTCATATGCCAGGCTGGTGTCCAAATGTACACGCGGTGGGACCCTACCGACCTATCTATCATCTTAAGGAAAATAAAGTAATCGAAACGTGCACTATAGAAACCAAAATGCAGGGATGCTATGCAATCCTATCAGTGCAATTGCAGTTTCTACGCTTGTCCAATCCGGACATTCAGTTAGATGTTCAGGTGAGTAATCATATCATTCCGCTGATACGCTTAGGCGAGAAAAGTTTCGGCGTGAAGGTGACTCTGGATGATCTGGAACCGTGGTGGCCACACACTCATGGTGATCCCAAACTTTACGATCTTTTACTCAGCGATGGTCATTCTCAAATAGTTCTTGGAAGAGTAGGGTTTAGGAGTCTCTCAACTCTTAAAGGTAGCAATGGTAATGAATTCCAGATTGAGGTGAACGGTCTATCAATATTTTGTCGTGGTGCCTGCTGGACCAGCGCTGATTTGGCTGGATTGGATGGTGATAGGTTAACTTACCGCGACTGGTTAGTTCGTGCGATGGATGCCGGTATGAATATGATCCGCATTGGCGGGACAATGTTATATGAATCAAAGCATCTACATGATTTGTGTGATGAACTTGGGATGATGGTTTGGCAAGATCTTATGTTTGCTAGTCTCGACTATCCAGTAGAAGATCCAGAGTTTAAGGAAGATGTCCTCACAGAAGTTGCGGAACTTCTTAAGCGAACGAGCGCAAGTCCCTCCCTGACAGTGATATGTGGTGGCTCAGAGATTGCACAGCAAGCTGCCATGTTTGGATTGCCAAGAGATCGACGGAGCATGTATTTCTTCGATACATTATTGGCTGGCTTCATATCAAGTTCTAGGTCTGACGTAATTTATGTTCCCAACTCACCATGGGGGGGCAATTTACCCTTTTGCACAGATTTCGGGCTAGCACACTATTACGGAGTGGGCGCCTTTAAAAGGCCGCTGGAGGACGCACGTCGGGCAAATGTGAGTTTTGCGGCAGAATGCCTTGCCTTCGCCAACTTAGGGGATGTCAAGGCGTTGACATGCAGTGCTCTTCTAGAGACTCCACAAGATCCTGGCACAAGTTGGAATTTTGCTGACACAAGAGATTACTACCTAAAGCAGATTTATGATGCTGATCCAATGCAACTTAGAAGTGAGGATCCAGCTCGCTATCTATATTTATCACAAGTGACAACATCTGATATCATGGAGTCGGTTTTTTCTGAGTGGCGCAGACCGAAATCGAATTGCTCGGGAGGCTTGGTGTGGCAACTACAAGATCTTGCCGCGGGCAATGGATGGGGAGTCATCGACTGCAACGGCCAACCCAAGTCTGTATGGTATGGTCTCCGTCGCGTCCTCGCACCTATCCAGGTTCTTATATCAGATGAAGGGGGGAATGGCCTTGAGATTCATGTTCTAAATGAAAAGCCTGTAGCACTAACAGCAATTCTGCATCTGATCTGTATTAATAGGTCCTCGGCTTCGGTAATTAAGTCGGATAAGCTCGTTTCACTCCAGGCTCACAGTGATATGTCTCTATCAAGCTACAGCCTTTTGGATAACTTCTTCGATATTACGAAGTACTTTAGGTTTGGGCCATCAGAACATGAGGTAACTGTAGCCAAGCTTGTATGTAATGAAACTGGGAAAACGTTATCTCAGGCTTTTCATTTCCCGTCTCGTCGAACCCTTCCCCTCGAGGATATTGGCCTTGACCTCAAGCTCATGCATAGAGACGATACCTGGGAACTTCAAATAGAGACGAAACTTTTTGCGCAGTCTATAAAAATTGATGTAGAAGGCTATTGTCCAGAAGATAATTGGTTTCATATGATGCCTCTTGATAAGCGCGTCATCAGGCTAATATCGATTAAAGGATCAATGTATTTACCAAGTGTAAGCCTTACAGCATTAAATAGTAGGAAAACATACTTCTTAAAAGGTGCTTTATGATACCGACAGCGTTCGACGGTTGTTTTGGATGGTTTCATCGCGGTTGCGGGGCAACTGGTATCGTATTATGTGCCGCATTTGGTCATGAGAACATGACGGCTCATCATGGCTGGCGAAAGCTTGCTGAGAAGCTGGCTCTAGAAGGTCATCATGTCTTGAGATTTGACTATCTTAGCACTGGTGATTCTATCGGAGTGGAAGGTGATCCAGGTCAGTTCGAAGCATGGAAGGTAAGCATACTCTCAGCAACACGACATCTGATAAATATATCAGGCAGCAAAAAAATAGTGCTGATTGGGTTGCGGTTTGGCGCTGCATTGGCATTACTTTTATCCAAAAATATTCCAGAGGTTGTCGGAGTTGGCTGTCTTGCTCCTATTATTGTTGGTAGAACTTATATACGTGAGTTACGACTGCGTGCTAACGGCTGGCATGAGGCAAATTTGCATAGTGTGTCCGCCGATAAGACCACGCACCTAGATGTACTTGGAGAGCGGTTGTCGGAAGAAACGACGCGGATGATCTCAAATGTTGATCTTCGTGTTTTTAAGTCATCGGTTAAGAACATTCTAATAATGTGTGCGCAAGAAGAGCCTGTTATGTTGACTCTCGTCAATAATTTAAAATTACAAGGGTGTCGAGTAGCAATTGAGAAATTTCGTGGATATGAGAAGTATCTTGAAGACTCTATTGCTAGCGTTGTTCCTTATGAGTCCTTTGAGAAAGTTATAGCTTGGTGTTGCCAAATTCTTCCGTCTGAAAAACTTTTGGATCAGCCAACCCAAGATAGAAAGTCATTAATATCTTACGCTATCGATACTGTATCTGATAACTTACATTTCAGAGAAAAAGCTGTCAGCTTCCAGTCTAAAGATAGTATATTTGGGATCTTATGTGTACCCTGCCAATTACCTGTTGATGACCGTGCGGTTATCATGCTTAACACGGGCTTTGGCCGTCATACGGGCGACGGCCGCGTTTTTACAACGCTCGCTCGCCACTTAGCGCAAACGGGTGTCACATCATTACGTATGGATTTCGCGGGATTTGGCGATAGTGAAACTGACAACTGTGAAGTTAATCCTTATGCCTCTAGATACTCAACTGATGTCCAGGCAGCTATAACATTTATGAGAAACTTAGGCTGTATTAATATAATTCTTGTGGGTATTTGCTCGGGTGCTTTTAATGCGTTTCATGCTGCTCTTCATGATGATCGCGTGCATGGACTGATTATGGTTAATACTCAGCATTTTGCTTGGAAAACCGGTTCATCGCTGAAGGTGGAGAACAAAAGACAACGACGTCCATTAAGTTTTTACACAAAAGCTATCAGTCAGCCTTATGCTTGGCGGCGAATCATTCGAGGCGAAGTAGCAATAGTTTCAATCGTAATCGCTCTCTGCACAAGGCCGTGGAAAAATATTCTCAATAAAGTCACGCTTTTTCTTGAAAAGGTCACAGGGTTTCAAACCTCAATTGGTCAAGTCAATAGGTGGTTTACTGCCCTAACAGGCCGCGGTGTCCAAATAGAGCTTGTGTATAGCGCTAATGATCCAGGGTTGGAAAAGTTATATACTTATTTTGGAAGAAGAGGAAAGTCTCTTAGTAAGTTCGATGATATAAATCTTAGGGTTATTGAGAATGCAGACCATGCGTTGTTTGACTACTCTGCCCGCTCCCAATTCATCGAGATGGTAACTCAGTTCATGACGTGTCGGATAGCACAATCACCGGCAACGGATAAATTACGAGGCATAAACCTGACTTAGCGATTTACTTATATATATCTATGGCTTAGCAATCCTGGAAACGAGTACAATGCGATTGATGGTCTATGTTTAAAGCTTATTGATTAATTTACAACGAGAAGATTGCGGTTAGACAAATGGCCGACATGCAAGTGTGAGCGCAGCGGTCGTGATGCACGACGATTCGTCGCCATCATTAGATCGCGACCGAACATGTTTTCGACCTTGCGGTGCTGACGGTAGAACGTGCGGCAGCATGGGCGCTGGACCTAGTGGCTCTCGCGCGGTGGGATGCAGAGCTTGAAGCGTCGGACGCGCAGAGCGTTGCAGAAGCCGTCGCTGTCGTAGCCGTAGTCGCCGATTGAAGTTCAGGCCGCCCTCGGTGCACCCGATCGGCAGGGATCAGCATAGATGTTGACTCCTCCTGGAGCGGGCCGGCGGCCGTGCGGTGGGCCTTGGGGTGGGTGCTGTCGATCATCAGCCAGTCAGGTTCGCCCGCACGGCCCGCCAGACCGGCGAAGAAGCGGTTGAACATGCTGAGGCGGCTCCAGCGGAAGTAGCGGCTGGAGAGTTTTTTGTGCGGCCTGTAGGCGACCGGGGCATCAAGCTAGCGCAGGCCGTTGCGGATGGCGTGCAGGATGTCGCTGATGACGCACTGGTGGTCGGCGCGCGGCATACCACGGAACAATGAGAAGTAGGGCTGGATCCGGCGCAACTGCGCTTGCGACAGCCAGAACAGGTCACTCATGGCAACACCTCCGATTACCAGGAGACCATGCAACCAGATCAACCGCTAGAACTCGATTAACAGATCCCGAGCCTAGGCTCAGAAGCCCTCACACGGCTTAGAGTGCCTAACAGAACAGGCTGATCTGGCGAAGGCGGACGAGGGCGCAGCCAAGGGCGGTGAAGGCCTGGTAGATGTCGGCCCTGCGTTCGTGGCGCACGGCAAGGTGGCGGTGGCGGTTCAGCCAGGCGTGGGTGCGTTCGACAACCAAGCGGTAGCGGCCAAGACGCTGGCGGCTCTCGGTGTGCCTCTGGCGTCGACCGCGATAGGTCGCTCGGTGCCCGGCTTGCCACGGTCGGTCGGGTTTGGCCCCGTGGCAGATCCCCCTTTCTGGGACAGACACGCTGCCTAGCGCCACCCGGCGCTAGTCGATCTGCCGTACCGCTTGCAAATGCTCCAGGAGCACCCGGTTCAGCGCTATCCAGACCCTGGCCTCATGCCAATCCCACAAACGTTGCCAATAGCTCATACCCGCAGCGGACATGGGCTAGTGGCATCGACGACATTGGTAGACTAGTAATTTAAAAAATATAGATATGTTTATACAGTTAGTTTATGATATTCCCATATTGTTACTGTATGTTTTAATATACTGATATAGTCATTAACACTTATATAATAATTCTTATAGTATTGAGCATCGAGTGACCGTTTGAGCACCTGCTTTCGCAGTTCTTCCATTTAGTAAAGTAACTCTATATTAACAATTTCACAATCGACTGTCAGTCGACTAGTGACAGCTCACTGATTGCTACCATCTTGATGTAGTCAGCATCACAGTCTATCAGCCGAGTTAACATGACCACAATCGGCCACTACTTCCCTTAACGATGGCCAAGATTGTCATTTTCTTTACTTACTAATGCAGAAATAGCTCGACCTGACTATCGCCGAGTTTTTCAAACTATCAGGTCGGAAGACAGTCAGAGCAGTCTAACAGACACCCTAACCTTTTAATGATGTGTTAAGCCGAACCATGTCCCGAAGTGGCATGACGTGCGTTCACTCAAGTGAACCAGATCCTGATCATAATTTATTAAGATTGGATCAGTTATGTGGTGACCTCTGTTTTTAGCACGTCTGGAACGTAGTATGGGTGTCAACATCTCAGCACTGGGTGCCAGTCCTTTGGTGTCTGGCCGGTCCATCAAGCGACACCGGACATTCCATCTTACCCAACTGACCCTAATCATAGCCAGTGGGATGGTTCAAGCCGTCTTAGTCATGGCTGGAGCAAATGCTGCGAAACTTATCTCACCGCACTTGGCTGAGAATTATTCTATATATGATTTTGCTTTGACATGCATAATATTACTCACTTTTTTAAGTGTTGCTAGGAACTCACTTTTCAAATTCAAAAATTCTGTTGTAACATTAGTCTGGGCGGCCTTGCTCACCGGGTTTGCAACAACATGTCGTCATCATCTCGAAGACCTCGCGGCCTTAACTATTTGGTTTCTTGTGGTTCAGCTTCTGACGACGACAGTAAACTCTGTGACCGAAAAGCTACGAAACAGGATCCTTGACACATCATCCCGGTCTCGAACGATTGCTTTCCTTGGTAATAGCCAATCTGCAGCCATGATGCTGACACAGCTTCAGCAAGACCGTAATTCCCGTGTACACGTAATTGGTTTTTTTGACGATCGCTTGAACCGCCCTGGGCCATTAAGTGGAGTTGTCCCATGTCTGGGAACGATCAACGATTTAGTCAGCTACATCCACGATGCTGAGTTGTCAGAGGTCTACATGGCCCTGCCATGGTCCGCTGGCGAGCGAATCTCTCATCTCCTTGAACAACTCCGGTTCCTGCCCCTAACGGTTCGGCTGGTACCTGATCATGTTCCGCCAGCACTCCCAGGGCGAGGAGACGGTCAGCTGTATGGGGTTGTCATGCCGACGCTAATGATTCCCCCATTTTCGACCGCCAATGCCCTATTTAAACGTTCTATTGATGTTGTTGCAGCATTGTTTCTTCTTGTCCCGCTTATTCCCTTGTTTACTGTGGTTGCAATACTCTTGAAGTTGGACAGTGCAGGACCAGTCTTCTTTCGTCAGACCAGATCAGGACAATTCGGCCGTCCATTCCGGATTTTCAAATTTCGTAGTCTTCACGTGGCCCAGGCTGATACGGCTGCCGAAACTCTAGTTGTAGCGGGTGATCGCCGGGTAACCCGCGTTGGACAGGTGATACGCAAATACTCAATCGACGAGCTACCGCAAATTTTTAACGTCTTGCTTGGTCAGATGTCTTTAGTAGGCCCTCGGCCCCATGCACCACGTGCCAAGGCGGATGGTCGGATTTATGCTGAGGTCATGCCGGAATACATGATGCGATATCGGGTCAAACCCGGAATGACCGGCTGGGCACAAGTCAATGGCTGGCGTGGCAATACAGACACTGAGGAACAGCTCCGAAAGCGAGTTGAATTTGACTTTCAGTATATTGGAAGATGGTCTTTGAAAAAGGATTTAGAAATCATTCTGCGAACAGTCCCAGCCATGCTGCTTCCACCAGCGCAAAATGTATAGATACTTATCATATTGAATGGTCAGTGCTTTACCTAGAGTGCAAGACGACAGGTTGTTGTCTTGCCTCCACACCATCGGAACCGGGATAAAGTTAGAATGGAAGCTATTATATCAACGAAACACGAACCGTTTGGTGACGAAGTGCCGGAACCTCACTTGACCTCGATGCCAAATAATCCTTGCCCCATTGTCAGCGTCATCATGGCTAACCATAACGGCGGCAGTTTCATCGACGATGCTCTGGCTTCATGCCGCCGACAAACTCTTAAAGACATCGAGATCATCGTCATTGATGACGCTTCGACGGACAATAGCGTTGAACGCATCGAGTGGTTCGTCCGTCAGGATGCCAGGATAATCCTGATTCGGATGACGACACAGATGGGACCGGCAGAGGCTAGAAATCAGGGTCTCCTGACTGCCAGGGGTACATGGCTTGCAGTCATGGACAGTGATGACATCATGCATCCGCAGCGACTGTCGCAACTCGTAGCGGCTGGAATACTCTACAGCGCAGATGTCGTAGCAGACAACCAGCTGGTCTTTGACAATGATCGCTTGGCTTCTGCGCGGCCGCTTCTTCCAGACAGAACGTCCCCGTTCAATGGGCCAGTTTCTATCACAGATTATATATATTCTAATTGTCTATCACAAAAGTCGATACCTCTTGGTTACTTAAAACCTCTTATACTTAGTTCTGTTATCAAGAAAGGTACATATCTCTACAACACTACGCTTCAGATAGCGGAAGATTACGATCTTGTAGCTCGACTTCTCTTGGATGGAGCCACCTTCCGCGTGGTTCCTCAAATGACATATTTCTATCGTCGTCATTCAAAGTCTACCTCACATCGTCTGACAAGAACGGCGCTCGTGTCGATGTTGGCAGCCAATGACATTCGTGATGATCGATATGCTATCGGCGCTCGCTCCTCGACTGCGGTTCACGATGCCCTATCATGTCGTCATAAGTCGATCCAGAAAGCCATCGCCTTTGAAGATTTGGTATCAACTATCAAGTCGGGAAGATACCTGGAGGCGTTAAGGCACTGCGTGCGGAGGCCTCACGTTGTCAGATTGCTCATGACTCCGTTGCGCGATCGTCTACGTCGATCAATCATGTCACGGAAAAGTCGATCTCTATCCCCGGAGAGGACGAAACGGATCACTCTCCTGTCTCGCCAGCGCGTGGTTGGTGTCACGAACGGTAGTTCGGTGTATCTACTTGGCCTCTGCAAGGCGTTGCGTCATGCTGGCTACGACGTCGATCTAATTTCACCCTCGCCAGCGATGTTCGGCCGCTGGCCGTTTCTCAGGCTTGATCGTAGCATGGACGTGTTTGGATCGATCCGA
Organism: uncultured Acetobacteraceae bacterium; assembly: GCA_964249255.1. Classification (GTDB taxonomy): domain Bacteria; phylum Pseudomonadota; class Alphaproteobacteria; order Acetobacterales; family Acetobacteraceae; genus Lichenicola. The sequence goes on from CAXUBN010000001.1 coordinate 41,632, forward strand.
ATCCGAGGGTCGTTCCATGTAGGTCACATCGTTGTTGCTAGAGATCCGCGTATCGCTATGCGCGCGACGGTTGGTATGATCTCTCGCCTTCTGAGCCGACTACATATGCCGCATAAGCTTACCGAGAAGAAGGCTCCCCATGCGATCGCGGTTCCCTTGACGAATGCGGATCGCATTTTCATTGCGAACTCGTCCCAGAAATCCACGGTGATACTCGCTGATTATGCTTTCCTTAACGAAGCTATACCGTTCATGCTTCAACCGACCGTATCAAGTGCCGTCATTATGCACGACCTATTTTTCAAGCAGGATCAGCGTCGGACCGCTGCTCCCGTTGATCGAGATACCGAAATGGAGCTGCTCGATCTGGCAGATATGGTCATCGCAATCCAGACGGATGAGGAGCAAGTCGTCAGGCAAAATCTTCCCGAAAAACCAGTCATCCTCGTACCGATGGCGGTATCACCGGTGAGCGATGCGCAGCCAGGCAAAGATGCTACCCTGTTGTTCGTCGGAAGCAACACGACACCGAACATCGACGGCATCAACTGGTTCCTCACGGACGTATGGCCTTCAGTCCTTGAACTTCATCCGGATGCCCACCTACACATCGCCGGAACCTGCTGTGGCAGTCTGGCCCACGTACCAGCCAACGTCATTCTTCTCGGACGAGTCGATGATCTGGAAGAAGCCTATGGTCACGCTGGCGTCGTAATCTCACCCTTGCGTTCAGGTTCCGGCCTCAAGATCAAGTTGATTGAGGCGATGGGTCGAGGTAAGGCGGCCATCGTCACCGGGACAACCCTTCAAGGGGTACACCACCTCGTCGGGCATGCTGTCATGGAAGTCAATACTGCTGAGGAGTTTGTCAGGGCTATCGGTGGCTTACTTCATGATCCTGTGGAACGAGCCCGACTTGGCGGCGAGGCCCTCGTGATCGCGACAACACATTTTTCACCATCGGCCTGCTATCGGGATCTGCTGACCTTTGTTCGCAGCGCAGACGAGTATCGATCCCGCTGATCCCATGGATCAGTCTCACCATCTGGCCGGCTCTCGAAAGGCTCCTCGATGAACACCTCGTTCCCCAACATGTCGACGTTGTTGGGCGCGGCTCGGGATCAGCCTCGCCCATTCGCCTGGATCAACGAGCTATCCGGTTTCCTCCGGAGGAACTGGCGCATCCTGGCCGTGTCGGCTGGAGTGGTGGTGGTAACAGCCTTGACCTATGTCGGCCTCTCGAAGCCGCGTTTCACAGCCAGTACAACCTTACTTATCGACGCGAAACTTTCGGAGCTGCTTCAAGAACATCCCATCACGGTCGACGCACAAGTCCAGAATGCCCAGATTGAAAGTGAAGTTGAGGTCTTGCGGTCTGCCGGGCTCGCCAGGAAGGTGCTGATCAAACTCGATCTCGTCAACGATCCGGCCTTCAGTGAACGACCATCAACCTTCAGCTTTGGTGACTGGTTCCCATCGTATCCGTTCCGATCATCTGGCGGTGAGCCGATAAGCAAAGATGTGGTGGAGGATCGCCAGGTTGCTCGCCTACTGACGATGGTCGCCCCGCATCGGATTGGCTTGACCTATGTCATTGACATCGATGCGACGGCGACAAGCCCCATCCTGGCCGCAAAGCTGGCCAATGGCTGGGCCGATGCCTACATCGCAGAGCAATCGGATGTCCGGGATACGGCCGCTCGACAGTCAGCAGGCTGGATCCAGGCCAGGCTGCTGCAACTTCAAGATCAGGCTGTCCAGGCGGATCAGGCGGCACAGCGCTTCAAGTCGAACAGTGGGATCGTCGATACAGGTCGTGGTCTTCTCAACGAACAGCAACTGGCCGAACTGAACAGCCAGCTGATCGTCGCTCGCGGAAAGACGGCTGAGGCGGTCGCTCGGCTGGATCGGGTTCGTCGGATGACCAGGTCGCAGGGCTGGGCCGACATGGCGACGTCGGACATGCTGCAGAGTCCGGTGATTAATTCCCTGCGTGAGCGATATCTGACTGACTCCCGGCATGTTGCTCAATGGTCGGTGTTGTATGGGCATGATCATGCGGCGGTCGCTCTTCTGAGACAGGAGATGGTTCAAATACAGGTGTCGATCAACAGCGAGATCCGGCGGATCGAGGCGACCACGCTGAACGATGTGGACGTCGATCGTGCCAGCGAGGCGGCGATCAATGCTCAGCTGGATGCCGTGGTCACGCAATCGCAGACGATGAACAAGGCACGCGCCACGCTCCGGTCGCTGCAGAGTTCAGCCGATGCCTATCGCTCGCTCTATGTCGCCTTTCTTCAGCGTGCGACGCAGGCAACACAGGATGAGGCGTTCCCGGTGGCGGACGCGCGCATCGTCACGCAGGCTAGGCCGCCGCTGAAGAAGAGCAAGCCGCAAGGTAAACTGATCCTGCTCGGAGCGACCATCGTCGGGCTTGGTATTGGCACTGTCTTGGGTCTGCTGCGGGATGCCCTCGATCGACGGATCCGGGATGCCACCGACCTCACCGGTCAGACTGGTCTTTATTGCCTTGCGACATTGCCGACGATCGGATCCCCGATGGTTCGGCGCACATGGCTAGGGCGGCGAGTGAAGACGGAATCGCGGGACGCGATAGTGGAGACGTCAGTCAGGCATTATGCCGTCGATCATCCGGAGACACCCTTTGGTCTTGGCATCAGCAGGTTACAGCTTCGCCTGCGGCAGCGAACTGCTGGCACTGGGGGCAGGTTGATTGGCTTGATCGCGGCAACGCATGGCACCGGCACGACCACCATTGCGTCGAACCTCGTCCATTCGATGTCGCATTTTGGACATGATGTAGCCCGTTTGGACTTGTCCATCACACAGGGATCACGGGAACGGATCCGGGAGAGGATGGATCAGTTAAGACATGCTCATGACATCGTCGTGATCGACTTTCCAGCCTTATCCAGGCCGTGCGAGGCCCACGCGGTCTTCGCCGACATCGATGACATGGCGCTCCTCGTGAATGCGGGCCGTCTCGACGGCGTCACCTTGCTGGATCGCCTCCGCGATGGTGGTCTCGATCGGCGCGGTCTATGTGGCGTGGTGCTGAACAACGTCCGTGATCAGACCATGGGATGAATCAAGGCACAATATCGGGCGAATTGGCCATTCAGCTCCAGCATCGGGACGGATGACGTCGTGGACGCACGATTGCCCATGAAATTGACAGGATATCCGGCCGCTGACCAACCGACTCGGATCGCGGTGGCTAGCTCGTACTCCCCGGTCTGGTGGCTTTCCTTCCTATCCCTGACCGGTTTCGTGCTCGGCACCCGATTGGGATCGCTCGCCATCGCCGTGTGTCTGGGCACCTGGGGACTCTACATGGCCGCTTGGCCAGATCGATGCTGGCGATGGTTGGAAGCGTATCGTCTGCCCTTACTACTTCCCGTCTTCGCGATCGCCTCCGCCCTTTGGTCGATCGAACCGGGCGTCTCGTTCAAGCTTGGAATCGAGTTCCTAGCGTTCACCGCAATGGGCATCGTGGCGTCGCGGGCGCAGACCTTGCGGAGCCTGATCTCGTCGTTCATGTGCGCCCTGCTGGTCGGTGTCCTGTTGAGCGCGGTACTGCGCACTACGGCGGTCATCGGGACTACCGGCGAGATCGCCCTGATTGGGGTATTCGGCAGCAAGAACAACCTCGCCAGCTTCGTGTGCCTGTCAATGATCAGCAGCATCTCGGTTCTGCTGGACAGAAAGCAGCCCCGTTCGCTTCGCGGGTTGGCGTTGGTCGGGTTGATTCTTGATCCAGTCGTGCTGATCAAGGCGCACTCGCTTGGAGCCCTGCTTGCGGGTGGCGCTGCCATCGCCACGACACTCGCCTTCATTCTACTCTCACGAATGTCTTCTCAACAAAGAAGCCTTATCTTGCCGCTGATGGCGATCCTCACGATCGGCTTCGCAGGTTTTGTTGCACTGGCCTTCCAGCAAGGCTTTGACCTGTCCAGCATCCTGGCCGCGGCGGGCAAAGATGTCAGCCTGACCGGCCGGACGTTCCTATGGTCGAGGGCGCGTGACTACATCAGCGTCCGACCGCTCCTTGGCGTTGGTTACCAGTCATTTTGGGTACAGGGACATGTCGAGGCCGAGGCACTATGGCGGTTCGCGCAAATCCAGAGCCGCAGCGGCTTTCACTTCCACAACCTATACTACGAGACGGCGGTTGAGCTGGGTCAGCTCGGCGTCGCAATCCTGGGCTTGTCCCTGGTCTTATCGGCTGCGTCAGGTATTCGATCTGGCTTCGTGAGACCATGTTGCGAGACCGCGTTTCTCTGCGGCCTGATCGTCTTCTACGCGATCCGCCTCAGCGTCGAGCTCGACTTCCTGGATCCCTTTTCACCGGGCAGCTTCCTGCTCCCCGCCATTTGGGTTTACTCCTGCCACTGGCGTGACCCGAGGCCGGACCGGCAGTTCTGACCTGGAGGGGTGCGCTGGTTGGCTGAATCATTCCGCACCGGTCTTGCTGCGCGGGTTGCGGCAGACCAGCATCACGCCGGTAACCGGCGCCGCCCCGCCGGCATCCGGCCTGATCGTTCTCAGCCACGGGTAGGATGCGTTGACAGGATGCATGAGCCTGGGATGGATGGTCTTGGCTTGAAAAGCATCTGCATCACGGTATCACCCTCCTCGGGACGGTGACGTTCCCTTCGAATAAGCCCGCCTTGGCCTCAAACGACTTCCTCGCGACTCGTTGCGCATCACATCGTCATCAGGAGATACCGCCATGCCCTGTCTGGCCGTGGTTTCGTGACCGTCGAACTGCGTAGAGATCTTTCGCGGCGTCAGATCGAGTTTCTGGCCCTCGGTGGCACCATCGGCGCCGGGCTGTTCCTGGGCTCTGGCCAGGCGCTACATATGGCTGGTCCGGCACTGCTGCCGGCCTACGCCCTGTGCGGCCTAGTGGCCTACATCATCGCGCGCTGCCTTGGCGAGCTGGCGCTGGCGGATCCCGGGCAGGGCACCTTCGTCAACCATATCGGCAGCCAGCTCGGTCCGGCGGTCGCCTTCGTCAGCGGCTGGAGCTACTGGATCACGATGATTGTGGTGTGCATGGCCGAAGTCACCGCGGTCGGCCTCCTGATGCATGCGTGGTTCCCAACGTTACCGCAATGGATACCAGCGTTGTTGGTTCTCCTGCTGCTGTTCCTCGTCAACCGAGGTGCCGTACGGGTGTTCGGCGAGACGGAGTTCTGGCTGGCGCTGCTCAAGATCGCCACCATCGTCGGCTTCATCCTGCTTGGGCTAGCCGCGGTGGTGGCACCGGCGCGTCTCGATCTGGCCGGCGCCCACGTTTCCAATCTTTGGCATCCGGGCGGCGTATTTCCGACCGGACTCCTGGGTTTCCTTGCCATCCTGCCGATCGCGCTGTTTCCCTTCGGCGGGATCGAGTTGATCAGCCTTGCCGCCGCCGAGACCGCCGACCCGCGGCGGACGTTGCCACGAGCGGTGAACGGCGTGCTGTTGCGGGTGCTGATCTTCTACCTCGGCGCGATGGCGGCCCTGCTGGTGCTTCTGCCCTGGACCGAGGTCGTTCCAGGCTCAAGCCCGTTCGTGCTGGTGCTGCGCCGGCTCGATGTGCCGTTTGCCGCCGGCTTCCTGAACGTGGTGCTGATCACCGCGGTCACCTCGTCATGTAACTCGATCCTGTTCGGCGCCACCCGTGCGATGCGCTCGCTGGCGCTGGATGGTGGTGCACCGGCTAGCTGGGCGCAATCCAACCGCCACGGTGTCCCGGTCCGGGCCGTGCTGGTCTCGATCGCCGCGATCTCGCTCACGATCGGGCTGAACTACCTCCTTCCAACCGAGATCTTCGGCCTGCTGCTTCAGATGACGGCACTCGTCATCACCGTGAACTGGAGCTTCATCGTCCTGGCCCATCTGCGCTATCGGCGTGGCCGGAGACGAGACAAGTTGCATTTTCCCGCGCCCTGGACGCCGTGGTCGAACTACCTGGTTCTGTTGTTCGTGCTGACGGTGCTGGCAATCCTGGCAATCGACGGCACCGCACGCGGTCCGCTGCTGTTGGCCATGCTCACCTTCGGGACGCTGACGTTGGTCGCCAGGCTGCGCCGTCGCCCACGATCCGACCCGGAGGGATCGTTCCCGTCATGAAATCCTTGGTCGCGATGGCACTGCCGGATGAGCTTGTCGTCGGCTCACCGACGTTCTAGGCAGGAAAAACATCAGCAAAAACGGAACGGCCATGGCACGCGCGACAACTCCCCGCACTTCCGCAAGAACAACCGCGATAACGACGGCCGCCAAACGGTCCGGCCGGCCGGTGGGCTCACGGAACAAAGGGCCCACGACAGTAAAGACCAGCAAGGCGTCGACCACCACCGGACGCGCGTCACCGAAACCATCGGCCGCCTCATCGACGCCGAAGATGAGCAAGGCAGACCTCCAACTTCACGTCGCCAAGCTGGAGCGCAGCATTGTCCGCCTCCGCAAGCAGAACGCGGAACTGAAGCAGGATGCCCATAGTCACGTCGAAAAGGCTTCCCCCAGGAAGACGGCCCCGAAGAGCGTTGTCGTCAAGCCCAAGCGAGCCGCGGCATCCAAGGGCCGCCGCCAACCGGCAAGGACATCCAATCAGGTATCTGGACCGCTGGATCATGACGATGACGTCGTCGGACGCGCTGACGCATAGGTTGGCGTGGTTCGTAGTCCGGCAGGAAGTGGAACGTCATCCCGAAGTTGTTGAACGGTCCCAGATCATCGCGAGCATGATGGACCTGAGGTTAGCCGCGCACTCGTGAGCGGCCGTCCCGCAACTTGGCAAGGTCTGCGGCGTCGGACTGATGACGAGTCGGAAGGCGCGCATGACCCAGCAGATCCCCCTTGGGCCCGATGCGGTAATCGGTCGCAACACCGGCAGTGGGGTGATCGAGGTCACCCCTGACCTCGCCTTTCGCCGGCTCACGCTGGTCAACGTTGCGTTCTTCGGGCCGGTTGGAGCACCGGATCGAGGTTGGGTGTTGATCGATGCCGGGCTACCCGACTCCACCGCGGAGATCATGGCGGCGGCCAGCCATCGCTTCGGCGTGTTATCGCGGCCGTCGGCGATCATCCTGACGCACGGCCACTTCGACCATGTCGGAGCCGTCGCCGAGCTCGCCACCCGTTGGGATGTGCCGGTCTTCGCACATCCGCTGGAGCGGCCCTACCTCGACGGTCGTGCCGCCTACCCGCCGCCCGATCCCCATGTCGGTGGCGGCCTGATGTCGCTGGTATCGCGGCTGTATCCCCGTGAGCCGGTCGATGTCGGCGGTCGGCTAGAAATGCTGCCGACCGACGGCAGCCTGCCCGATATGCCAGGCTGGCGTTGGATCCACACGCCCGGCCATTCGGTCGGTCACGTGTCGTTATGGCGTGAGACCGACCGCACCTTGTTGTCCGCCGATGCCGTCATCACCACCGCCCAGGAGTCTGCCTACGCGGTGGCGCTTGCGCGAACTGAGCTGCATGGGCCGCCGAAGTACTTCACCCAGGACTGGCCCTCGGCTCGCCGCTCGGTCGAGCGGCTGGCGTCGCTTGATCCGGAGATCCTGCTGAGCGGTCATGGTCTGGCCGTGCACGGCCAGGCGGTGCGCGACGCCCTGCACCGGCTGGCGCGGGACTTCGACAAGGTGGCACACCCGGCCGATGCCCACTACCAATTGCATCCCGCTCGCGCCGAGGACGGCACGGCCTACGTTCCTCCGGAGACTTGACCTCCTCAACGATCGGCGCTCATGGACGCCGGCTGTGGCAGGACCCAGGCACAGGGTCCATCGGTCTCAGGATGATGCGCATCGCCCTCTACAGCCATGCGGTATCCCCACGTGATTGAGCGTGACGCCGTGCTACGGCGGGAGATCGGTGTGGTGGCACTTGCCGCCGCGGTGGTGAATGGTGTGGTCGGTGCCGGTATCTTCACGCTGCCATCGGCGATGGCACAGGCCGCCGGCGGGCGGGCACCGCTCGCCTACCTCATCTGCGCGGTGGCGGTCGGGCTGGTGGTCTTGTGCTTCGCGGAGGCCGGCAGTCGAGTGCCGACCAGCGGCGGGGTGTACGGCACCGTCGCATATGCCTTCGGACCACTCGCCGGCTTCGTCTGCGGCATGCTCACCTGGGTGGCCAGCGTGCTGGGCTGCGGGGGCGTCATCGGCGCATTTGCCGGCATCGTCGGCAGCGTCGTGCCGGCGCTGGCCGCCGGTTGGGGCCGCGCGCTGGTGGTCCTGCTCGCGGTCGGGTCCATCACCCTGGTCAACCTGCGCGGCGTAAGGGAGGCCGCCTGGATGGTTTCGGCCGCCACGCTGGTGAAGCTGGTGCCGCTGCTGTTGTTCGTGATGGCCGGCGCGGCGGTTCTTCTGTTCGGCACGGTACCGCGTCCGCCCACCCTGCCAACCCCGTCCAGCGGGCTGGCGGAGGCCGTCATCCTGGGCGTGTTCGCGTTCGCCGGCATGGAAACGCCGCTGGCGGCGAGCGGCGAGGTGCGCGACGGCCATCGCACGGTGCCGCGCGCCCTGATCGGTGCCATGGGCTTCGTGCTGGTGCTCTACGTCGCCGTCCAGCTGATCGCGCAGTCGCTGCTGGGTGCGGGCCTTGCCGGACAGACCGCGCCCCTGGCGGCCGCGGCGGCGCGGCTGGGGCCGGTGGCCCACGCGGTGCTGGTCGCCGGCGCCGCCCTGTCGATGCTGGGGTGGATCGGCAGCGACATCCTGGGGGCACCGCGGATCCTGTTCGCGTTTGCCCGCGATGGGCTGTTGCCGGCGATGCTCGGCCATGCCGGACGGCGCTCCCAGGCACCCGACCTCGCCATCCTTACCCATGCCGGCATCGCCGCGGCGCTGGCCTTGTCCGGCAGCTTCACCGGCCTGGTGATCGCCTCCACGTTGAATACCGCAGGGCTCTACTTCCTGGGCTGCGGTGCCGCCTGGATGCTGCATCGCCGCGACGTCCGCACGGTCGGCCAGCCGGCAAGCTTTGTGTTCCTGCCTGGTATCGCTCTGTGCGGGATGATCGCGATGACGATGCTGGTTTGCGTTGCACCGCGCAACGAGATCATTGGGCTGGTGTTGGTGGTGGCCGTCAGCGTCGCGCTGTATGGCGTCATGCGTCTTCTGGGGAAGCGCCGCCTGGCCGGCTGATCCGGCGCGACCCGGATTGAGGCCGCCACAGTATCCCATCGCGCAACTCGTCCGGACCCGTGACGGTCGTGGCCGTGCGTGCGTCGTGGTCGTAGGTCCATCGGTCCGGCTCTGACGGAGGCGGCACATCATGCAGGGTCAGCACGATCTCGTGCCACCAGGGCTGGAAGTTTCCCTCGGCCGCCATCTCCCGCAGCAGGAGATCGTCACCCTGCCGTTCGCCGTCGTAGCGGCAGCGCAGGAAGCCGCCGGTGCGATGGGCATGGCTGTTGCCGTCATCGATATAGACCGATCCCCGGCAGTGGTCGGCCGGGTAGACGTGCAGCTCGAGGGGACCCTGGGGGACCTCGGCGGTGCTCTGGATCAGGGCTTGACGCGGGATGATGGCGCCGGCGCGGACGTATACCGGCATGGTGTCGTCAGATGGTGTCACGAATAGCAGCCGCAGTCCGGAACCGTCATCTCCGCCCTCGCGCAGGCGGCCCTCGACGGTGACGCGGGCCGGTTCGGCATCCACGACCAGGCGCCCGGTCCGGTGGTCGTACCAGTCGCCGGGGGGCAGCAGCACCGCGTAGGGGGCGGGAGACTCGCCATGCGGGGCCGGCGCCACCATCAGGTGGTCGCCCCACATGAACTGGGTCGGCGCCAGGTGGTCCAGGGGCCAGCCGTTTCCGGCGTCGGGGAACTCCAGGAACAGGGGCCGCATCATCGGCAGGCCGGTCCGGGAGGCCGCCTCCGCCGCGGTGTAGATGTAGGGCAGCAGGCGGTAGCGGTCCTCGATCGCGGCGCGGCGCAGGGCCTCGTGCTCGGGGCCGTGCACCCAGGGCTCCTGCGGCGGCGTGTTCTTGTCGGTGTGGTCGCGGCTGATCGGGTTGAACATGCCGAGCTGCAGCCAGCGCGTCAGCAGCTCGGGCGACGGGGTGCCGGAGAAGCCGCCCAGGTCGACGCCGGCGAACGGCATCCCGGACAGGCCCAGGCTCAGCAGCATCGGCGTGCTCAGCCGCAGGTGGTTCCAGGTCGAGGTGTTGTCGCCGGTCCAGGTCACGGCGTGGCGCTGGGTGCCGGCACGGCCCGCCCGCGTCATCACGAACGGGCGCTGGTCGGGGCGCAGCCGCAGCAGACCGTCGTGGGTCGCGCGCGCGTTGAGGTGTCCGTACAGGTTGTGCGCCTCGGCCTGCGTGATCCGGCGCGGCGCGTGGCCCGGCTCCTCGACCCGGCCCCAGACGCCCGGCGGGATCGTGCGGGCGGGGGTGTCGAACACCGCCGGCTCGTTCATGTCGTCCCAGAAGCCGGCGGCGCCGGCGTCGCAGAACGTCCGGTAGAGCTCGCCCCACCAGTGCCGCGTCGCCGCCCGGGTGAAGTCCGGGAACAGGCAGGGGCCCGGCCAGACCGGCCCGACATAGTGGCTGCCGTCCGGGTTGCGCAGGAAATGGTCGCCCGCGATGCCCTCGTCATAAGGGGCGTAGCCGGCATCCGGACGCACCGGGACATGCATATCTGCGATCAGCACCGTGCGGAAGTCGCGGTCGCGCAGCCAGGCCAGCAGGCCGGGCAGGTCCGGGAAGCGGCGCCCGTCCACCGTGAAGGGCCGGTTGTCGTCCTGGTAGTCGATGTCGAGCCAGAGCACGTCGGCCGGGATGCGCCGGTCGCGGAAGGCGGTCGCCACCGCGCGCACCGCGTCCTCGTCCATGTAGCTGTAGCGCGACTGCTGGAATCCGAACGCCCAGAGCGGCGGCAGCGGCGCCGGTCCGGTCAGCCAGGCATACCGGCGCAGCACGGCCTTCGGGTCGGGGCCGTGCAGGACGTAGTAGTCGAGCGGTCCGCCGGCGGCATCGATCCGCAGCTCGTCCGGCACCGATTGGCCGACGTCGAAGGCGGTGCGCCAGGTGGTGTCGAGCAGCAGCCCGTGCGCATGGCCGCGGCGCAGGCCGAGCAGGAACGGGATCGCCTTGTAGAGCGGGTCGGTGCCCTCCTCGTAGCCGAACGCGTCGGTGTTCCACAGCGTGTAGGCGTTGCCGCGGCGGTCGATCGGGCCGGCCTTGTCGCCGAGCCCGAACACCGCCTCGCCCGGCGGCAGGCGCCGGTGCAACGCGAAGCCGCCCCCCCGGAAAAAAGGTCCGACGCCCGGCTGGTCGCCCGACACCAAGCGGCCGTCCATGTCCCGGACCGATACCGCGCCGCTGCGGCGGGCGACCCGCACCCGCAGGACGGCGGTGTCAAACCCGACGACCCGCCCCGCCTGCACCGGCGTGACCGGCACCCGCGCCGCCCGCGCCTCCGGCAGCACCGCCCAGGAGCTGTCCTCGGGGAGCGTGGCGCCGGAGCCGCCGCGCACGCGGATCACCGCGTCATCCAGGGC
>CAXUBN010000002.1:0-49420 GCA_964249255.1 uncultured Acetobacteraceae bacterium
CAACGGGATCGCGCTCCAGCCGGTACTCCGCGGTCCCCGTCACCAGCACGTCGAGCCCGCAACAGCCCGGCGGCAGTTGCAGCGCCGCATCGCCGTCGGTCCAGCGCCAGGTGCGCCCGCCGTCCCGCTCGAGCGCCCACCACCCATCGGCCTCGGGCAGGTCCTGCAGGGCGAGCGGTGCCGCATCGCCGCGCCGGGTCCAGGCGGTCAATCCGCCCACGGCCACGCCCAGCCTGCGCCGGTCGTCGAGCCAGGGACGGACGTCGCATGCGGCGGCGCGACGCGAGCGCAGGCGCACCCGGCCTGCCGTCACCGGATCGTCGAGGCGGAACACATGCCGCCCGTCCGCCCCAACCTCCTCTGGCCACAGGATGCTCCCGTCCGGCAGCACCACGCACGGTTCGGCATCCCGTGTCGTCCATGCGTCCGGTGGCGAGCCGGTCGGGGACGCCCGTCCGGCGATCGCCAGCCAGACCGGATGGACCCTGTCGCCATCCGTGACCAGCGGCGCGCAGGCGGCCGGGTCGCCGGCGCGGTCGAAGGCCGGGTGCAGGGCGACGACGGGCGCATCGTCGAACTGCGCGCGGTTGCCGGTGTCAAGGTAGCTCTCGCACGGCAGGCCGTCGGCCAACAGCACCGCGTGCCGCTCCAGCTCGACATGGTGGTAGGTGACGGTGCGCCGGCCGGTATCGCGCAGGATGCTGACCCCGTTCACCAGCTGCCGCGCCTGGATCAGCATGCCGTCCAGGAACACCGCGTGGTCCGGCGACAGGTAGAGGTCGCGTGACGGCTGCCCGGGTGCGATCGCATGGCGGCGGATGCGGATCGGGTGCACGTGATCCGGCTCCGGATGCCGCCCCACCCGCACCCGCCGGCGCCCGACCCAGCGCACGGCGAGTGCCGTCTCGACGTCGTCCTGGCGGGTGATCACCCGATCGCCCGGCGACAAGGATTCGACCGGCCGTTCGCCGCGATCGGTCAGGATGCGGGTGCCGGTGCAGAAGCAGGGCGCGTCGGTGGTGAGGATGTCGCCATTCAGCGTGAAGGTGGCGTTGGTGTAGTCTTGGCCAGTCAATCCGAAACTAGCATACAGAAAGCCGCCCTTGTAGACCGTAAGCGTATCGCCAGTATGGGAAAGGCTGTAGGAGCCGAGATACCCTTGGGTGTACTCTCCAAGTTCCAGCACGTCGCCGCTCTGGAACATCTCAAGCACCCCGGAGGTTTGCTCCTGGGAGTAGGGGTCAGACTGAGACGTATCATTGATGATAAGCGTCCCGGTTCCATCCCGGAACGAGATCGCACCGAGCCCGTTCGATCCGGTCTGCAACGCCAGGATTCCGCCCTTGGAGAGTTCGATCGTTCCGAGGTTCCCGAACTGCCCCTCGTCCTCGTTATAACCCGTCACGCTCAAGTCTGCGTTGGAGATGTCGATGGTGCCGGTGTTGTCGAGGTGCTGGGTATTCAAACCCGATTTATCGCCTATGCTGAGCGTTCCCGTATTCGAGAGACTGTAAAGGCTGCTGTAGCCATCATCGGTGGTGAACAACCCGTCGTTCTGCAAGGCATAGCCTCGACCCTGATAGTCCAATGTGTCGCTGAAGCCGCCGCCGGTGGCGACGATCGTGCCCTGGTTGATCAACTCTCCAGTTGGGGCGAGGTCAAATATTAGATAGCCTGTTCCGAGCGTCTCGTTACCCGTTAATGTCATCACGCTGGTCGAACCCAGAGTCAACGTACCGTCGAGCTTGAGTACGGAGTTGCCGAGCGTGATGTCGACGTTGTCGAGGGTTTGATCCTGGACGAACTCCAGGAGGGCGTTCGCGGTCGTATCGACGATCTGCCCAGGCGAAGTACCCGTGAACACCAACCCGTTCTCGATTTCCAATCCCACCGGAGGAGAACCAAGACCGGTAGATCCCGCGACGTTGACCCCCAAAGTCCCGTCGATCGTCACGTTGGAGAGCGTGACGCCGCCGCTGTAGTGGAGGCCGGTCCCATCGGTCTTGATCGTGCCGTTCTGGATGGTGCCATTGTCGAGCAGGAAGCCGTAGGCGGGGCTGCCTGCGGTGATATCGAGCGTGCTGCCGCCGAGGTCGAGCGTGCCGTTAAGGAGTACCGTACCTTGATTGTCTATGTTTCCAAGCTGCGCATAGGATGCGTCGCCAATGTAAAGGGTGGCCCCGCTGGCGACGTTGATCGTGCCAGTGTTGTTGAGGCCGCCAAGTTGGACGAACGTATTATCGCCCGAGACCGTCAGCGCGCCAGTGTTGATCAGGTCTTCGATGCGGTTGTAGCTGCCATCGCTGATGGCAATGGAGCCCTCATTGGTGGTGGCGCTAGTGTCGTCGAGAAACGAGCCGGTCGCGGCGGTGATGTTGCCCTTGTTGTCCAGGCTTGATCCTTGGACATGAGCCGTGCCCCCCGTGGTGAGCGTGCTGTTGGCTGCGAGGGTGAGCGCTTGCGCTGCATCGAGATAGGAGTCTCCCGATCTGCCGCCGAGGACGATCGCGACGTTGTCGAGCGTCTGCGCGGGATCTTCCAACTGCAGGCTCGCATCGTTGCCGGTATCGAGGATCTGCTCCGGACCGTTGCCGGCGAAGGCGATGCCGTTCAGGATTGCGAGCGTGGCGTTGCTGGCGCTGAGGTCAAGCGGGCCGTTCAGGGTGACGTCGTCGAGGGTGCCACCGACGTAGTTGATGGTGCCGCCATCGGCGATCAGCGTGCCGCCCCGGATGGTCTGGCTGACCGCGAGCGTGCCCGCCCTCACGTCGAGGCTGCCGTCCAGCTTCAGCGCGCCGGTAGGCGTGAGGGTGACGCCGGCTGCATCGAGGGTAAGCGAGCCGATCTCGGCCACATCCAGGCTGATGGCATACTGGCCGGCAAGCACGACCAGTGCCGTGTCGGCAGGACCGGGGACGCCGCTCGGGGTCCAGTTGCCGTCGTCGCTCCAGTTGCCGCCGTTCGCGTTGGACCAGATGAAGGTGGCCATGCTCAAGCTCCGAAGGGAAGAGGGCCGTCCGATCAGGACCCGAAATGATAGCTTCGTCCAGAAAACGTGCCTGCGCCAGGGTCGCAAGCGTTACACTTGATGATGCCGATGTTGGTTTCGGCGCTCATGACCTTGATGGGCACTTGGTCGTCGGCCCTGCCCGAAATCTCGTTGGAGAGAACCAGGATGTCAAATCTTGGCACGTTGGTCGGCATTGCTCAGGTCAAACGAGCCGATCGCGGCGGTGATGGACGCATTGTTGCGGTTCGACCGGCTGCTTGTAAGGGAGGGATGACCATGACCCACCGGATCACCATCCTGCGCGACGCTGTCGTTTCAGGCGGCTGTGCCGCGATCGGCTCCACGGTCGCGCTGGGAATGGCGGCGCGGATGGAGAACAAGGCGGCGGTCCGGCCGGTCAACGCGACCAGCCACTGGCTCAACGGCGATGCGGCCGGGACGCGGGAGGCCGTGGATGGCGCCCACACCGGCGTCGGGTTCCTGACCAACGCGGCCGCCAGCATCTTCTGGGCGGCGTTCTTCGAGACATGGCGGGCGCTACGGGGGCCAGCCGCACCCATCCCGATGCTGCGGGACGCGGTGGCGATGTCCGTGATCGCCGCGGCGGTGGATTATGGCGCGACGCCCCGGCGCTTCACCCCGGGCTGGGAGCTGGTGCTGTCCCGGCGCGGCATGGCGGTGGGCTATGGCGGGTTGGCGGCCGGGCTGGCCGCCGGAGCGCTGCTGACGCAAGCGAACCGCCGCCACGACGGCTAGCGTCGGCGGCTGCGGTCGTAGAGGATGCCGGCGCCGAGTAGATAGGCGGCCGCAGCGATCAAGGTCAGCGACGTCCAGATCGGGAACCTGGCTCCTGGCATCCCCGCCCGGTAGGCGTGCCATTCCTGCACGAAGACCAGGGCGTTGAGGCCCACCGCGATGACGCCGATGACGATCGGCCATGAGCTGCGCATGGAGAGACTCCACGAAGACGGCCAGGGCGCTGTCCTGAAGCCCGCCGGATCCTGATGGCGTTTCACTATCCGGCCAGCCCGACCTCCCGGTAGCCGCCGCCGCTCTCGTCGGGCCAGCCGACGGCGGTGCGGAACGCGGGACGCTCCGACAGGCGCTGGTACCAGTCATGCACCCCCGGCCGCTGCGTCGCCGACCAGAACCGATCGTGCCCCAGCGCAGCCAGGCGGAACATGTAGGGCGCCACCGCGATGTCGGCCAGGCTGAACGGCCCGATCAGCCAGGGCCCCGGCGCCAGCATCGCCTCGATGCGGTCGAGCAGCAGTTCCAGGTCGCGGCCGGCCTGCGCCAACTCGTCGCTTCCGATCTGGTTGCGGATGCCGCGGCTGTGCAGGTCGCGCAGGAACCGCGTCGGGCGATGGTCCGCCTGCCGGATCAGCTCCTCGTCGGACCAGCGGTTGCGCAGCTTGGGCAGGATGTAGCGGACATAGGTGAGCAGGGCGATCGGCGACAGCGCCTCCGCGCAGTCCTGCACGAACCGGCGCATGGAGGCCGCCGCGAACGGGTCGGTGGGGATCAGTGCCGCGCCGGGAAAGGCCGCATCCACGAACTCGTTGATGACCACGGAGTCGCGGATCGTCCGGCCGTCGCACACCAGGGTCGGCACCACCCCGTCCGGGTTGATCGCCAGGTACTCCGGCGTCAGCTGTTGGAACGCGAACAGGTCGACGTAGCGGCTTTCCCACCGCACGCCCTTCTCCTCCAGCGCGAACCGGCAGCGCACGGAGCAGACCGAACTCCAGAAATGATAGAGCTGGACGTGTCCCGCCGGCATCGCATGCCCGGTGTCCGACATGGTGTTTCCCCTAGATCCTGCCGGCTCCTTTGGTTGGCCGGCTGCCGGCAGGGTACGCCTTCCCCGCGGACTCGCATAGTTCCACGCGGGAACAACCGTCCGGTCTTGCTACCAATCGACGGGGCTCATACGACCGATCCACCTGACGCTGCATGAGCACTGATGTCCGTCGTTCTCGATCGGCATCGATATCGGACGGCCCATCGCGGGATCTTGTCGCTCCCTCGTCTCGCCCTGATGCTCATGGCGAAGGGCGCGGCGGCCAAACCGTCGCGGCGCCGGCGGTTCAGCACCGGGGGTGCGAGGGCGCCGCGTTCCACCTTCGACTTGATGGGAGTGCGGGTGACCGCGGACCGGTGATCCGGATCAAGAACCGAAACCCAGTCCTCGGCGGTCCTGGCGCACCGCCACGCGATCACGATCCTGGCCGGATCGCCGCCCGCCTCCCCAGGATATCCGGACTGGCGTCATGGATGCTACCGAGTGCGGCCCCCGCCTGGGTGCCGCGATCGCCGTGGCGGGTCAGGCCATCGGACCAGAAACCGGAGACGCTCGTCGTGAACCTGTTCATTCGTGCGGTCGGCCGGTTCGTGCCGGTCATGGGCGTGCTGGGCGTCCTGGTGACGATCACCCCGGCCGGTATCGCCCTTGCACGGGATGCGTCCTCCACCTTCGCGGACGTCGATCCCATGATCGGCACGGGGCCGGACGGCCACACCTATCCCGGCGCCACGATGCCGTTCGGCATGGTCCAGCTCAGCCCCGACACCTGGATCGGCGACTTCCATCACTCCTATGCCCACGCCGCCGGCTACCGTTACGAGGACCCGACGATCCAGGGCTTCTCCCACACCCACTTCTCGGGAGCCGGGCATTCCGATCTCGGCGACGTGCTGGTGATGCCGGTCGTGGGCGCGGTACCGCTCGAGCCGGGCGACCCGGCCGTTCCCGGCTCCGGCTACCGATCCCGCTTCAGCCATGACACCGAGCACGCCGAGCCGGGCTACTACGCCGTCACCCTGTCCGACTCCGGCGTGCGGGTCGAGCTGACGGCGACGCCGCGCGTCGGCGTGCACCGCTACCGGTTTCCGGCGGGCAGGCCGGCACACCTGCTGATCGACCTGCGGCAGAGCATCTACAACTACCCTGGCAAGGTGCTGTGGTCGCGGCTGACGCTGCATCCCGACGGTACCGTTACGGGATCCCGTGAAACCCGCGGCTGGGCGCCGGCCCGGCAGCTCTACTTCGCCATGCGCTTTTCCCGGACGCCCACCGGCCATGCCTTCCACGACCTTGAGCCGGAGGCGGTGCCGTATCACGGGTTCGAGGGCCCTGGCACCGATCCCGCCGATACCGACGCCATCGTCGGGCGGGGGCTGGTCGGCGTGATCGATTTCGGCGCCCTCGACGCCCCGCTGGTCGTGGAGGTGGCGCTGTCACCGGTCAGCGAGGAAGGGGCGCTCGCCAACCTCCGCGCGGAAGCGCCGGACCTCGACTTCGACCGCCTCCGCGCGGCCGCCCGCGCCGCCTGGCAGCACGCGCTGTCGGCGGTGGAGTTCGACGCATCCCTGCCCATGCGCCGGACGCTCGCGACCTCGCTCTACCACGCGCTGCTGGCCCCCAGCCTGTCGATGGACGTCGATGGACGCTACCGCGGGCCGGACAACCAGGTGCATCAGGCGCGGGGCTTCGACTTCGTGTCCACCTTCTCGCTGTGGGACACGTATCGCGCCGAGCAGCCGTTGATGACGCTGATCGAGCCGGCCGGCCGCACGGTCGACGTGGTGGACTCGCTGCTGGCCTCGCGGGAGGAGAGCCCGTACGGGATCCTGCCGATCTGGCAATTCCAGGGCCAGGAAACTTGGTGCATGATCGGCTACCATGCGGTCCCCGAGATCGCCGACGCGCTGCTGAAGGGCGTTCCCGGCATCGACCGCGGCCGCGCGCTGGCCGCGATGGTCGCCAGCGCCAGCTATGCCCCCTACGGCCATCTCGGCGACTACATGCGGCTCGGCTTCGTTCCGGTGGACGGTGACGACGAGGCGGTGTCGAAGACGATGGAATACGCCTTCGACGACTGGACCATCGCCCGGGCGGCGCACGCGATCGGCAACGCGGCGGTCGCCCGGACCTTCGACCGGCGGGCGGCCAACTGGCGCAACGTGTTCGACCCGCATGTCGGCTTCGTGCGGCCGAGGCTGGCCGACGGTCGGTTCCGCGACAACTTCGATCCGGCCCGCGCCGGCGCCGGCAGCGGCTTCACGGAGGGCGATGCGTGGCAATACTCCTGGTATCAGCCGCAGGACGTGGGCGGCCTGATCGGCCTGCTGGGTGGCGACGATCGCCTCGCCGCCAAGCTCGATGCCATGTTCGACGCGCGCATCGCGCCGCACCAGTATGATGCGGTCGAGGACATGTCCGGCCTGATCGGCCAGTACGTGCACGGCAACGAGCCGAGCCATCACCTGGCCTATCTCTACAACTATGCCGGCCAGCCCTGGCGTGGCCAAGCGCGCCTGAGGCAGATCGTCGACAGCCAGTACCGCCCGGCGCCGGACGGGCTGGTCGGCAACGACGACCTCGGCCAGATGTCGGCCTGGATGATCTTCACGGCGCTGGGCTTCTACCCGGTCGCCCCGGGCTCGAACCAGTACGTCATCGGCCGCCCGTTCGTGGATCGGGCCGTCCTGCGTCTCCCGAACGGCAGGCGCTTCACCGTCATCACGGATGGGTTGTCGGATATCCATCCCTACGTCGGCCAAGTCAGCCTCGACGGCGTATCGCTCGCCCGCAGCTACCTGCGCCACGACGAGATCATGGCGGGTGGAACCCTTCGTTTCATCATGCAGGCCACGCCGAACAAGGAGTGGGCCAGCCGGACGCGGGACCGTCCGTTCTCGACCACGCCCTACGGCGGCGGATCGGGGAGGGACTGAGGCGCCGTGCGGGAGCAGACATGGAACGCCGAGCCGCCCCATCCCGGCGGATCAGCGGGAGCGGCAGTCTCCGATCCATGTCGACGAGCGGATCGGACGCGGACGGTCGCGGAAGCTCATGCCCCGGGATTGCCGTCGTTCACCCGGGCGGGTTGACGCTGGTTCTCGACCACCCGGTCGCGTCCACCGTGCTTGGCCTCGTAGAGCGCCGCATCGGCCCGGCCGATCAGGCTCTCCCAGCTGTCCCCGTCGCCGGCCCAGGCGACGCCGATCGAGCATGTGACGGGGATGAGGCCGCCGGTCACCCGGAAGGTATCGTGCCTAATCGCCAGGTGCAGTTTCAGGATCCGTTCCGCGGCGTGGCCGTCGGCGTCGGCCAGCACCAGGAGGATCTCCTCGCCGCCGTAGCGCCCGGCGTATTCGCCGTCCCGCGTGCTGCGCGAGATCATGTGGCCGAGCGCGCGCAGGACCTCGTCGCCACCCAGGTGTCCATGACGGTCGTTGATGCGCTTGAAATGGTCGACATCCAGCAGCGCCACCATCAGATCGTCGTTTCCGCCCTGAGCGAGCCGTGCGGCGAGGCGGGTCTCGACCTCTGCCCGGTTCAGCAGCCCGGTCAGCTTGTCGTGCATGGCCTGGTGTTGCAGCTCCGCCGCTTGGTCCCGCAGCTTCGCCGTGGCCTGTGCGACGAGGCGCTTGAGCTGCCTCTGCCGCACATACAACGCGCGGAAGCGGATATGGACACCGCCGTAGATGGCCGCAGCGATCAGGGTCGCCCACATCGCCTCCGACCACCAACGCCGCCACCAGGGGTAGGCGACGTCGACGACGTAGCTCGTCATCCCTGACGCGGTATGGCTCAGCGTGTCGTAGCCGGCGACCGTGAACATGTGCCGCCCTGGGGGAACAAAGGGATAGCTGACGGCACCCGAAGACGAGGTGACCCAGTCCTTGTCCACGTCGGACAGCCGATACCGGAACAACACCGACCGCTCGATACCGTGGTCCGGGGTGCCAAGCTCGATCGCCAGCGGGTCCCTCGTGTAGGGTTGGGTTGCGGCGGTCAGCCGGCTCGCGCCGAGGTGGGCACCGGTCACCATCACGCTCAGCGGCCGCGCCACGAACAGCGAGGCCGGGTCCCTCAGGTGCGACAGGCCGCTGGTCGTCGCGATCCATACCGAGCCATCCGGATCCTCACGGATGCCGTCCTCGCTGATGTCGTTCGACAGCAGGCCCTGATCCGCATTGGCCGATACCCAGTGCCTGCCGTCATAGACGGAGATGCCGGCGGATGTTCCGACCCACACCCAGCCGCGGTGGTCCACCATCACCGCGGAGACTGTCGTGCTGCCGATATCCTCCGCCGGGACGATCCGGTTCGATGCGATGCGGTCACCGGACAAGGCCAGGTGATGCAAACCGCGGGGGCCGCCGACCCAGAGCGAACCGTCCCGGGCGATCGCCAACTCTCTCGGCTCGGTATCGCTGCCCCAGCCAGCGCCGTTGACGATGACGTCGCCCCCATCCGGATGCCGGTGATGCAGCCATCCACCGGTCAGGTAATAGACGCCGCCGTCATGATCCAAGACGATGCTTTGAACGGGCGTCGGCCAACCCTTGACGAGGACCGGGCGGAATGGGGGTCCGCTGGTGTCGTCGACCCGGTAGAGCCCGTTGTCCGTCCCGAGCCAGACCATGTGATCACGCCCGGGGACGATCGCTTCCACACCCGGAATGGCGATCGACGACGCCGATCCGGTTTCGGGCCCGATCACCTGGACACTTTCCTCGGAGCCTGTCCAAACCTCGCCCGCGGGCGTCGCGGCCAAGGCGTATGACCCGAACGGGTAGGTGCGGGAAACCCGGACCAACGGGCCGTCTGGAGCGAGTTCGTCCACACCGCCATCGGTCGCGACCCAGAGATGCCCGTCGACCGACCTGGCCGTCTGCCAGGAGATGCCCGGTGAAAGGCCATCGGATCTCTCGACCGTGATCCAGTGCCCATAGCCGACCCAGCGTACGAGGCCGCGCCCGAGGACGTGGAACCAAAGCTGGCCTGAACCGTCCGTCAACGCGCCGACGATCGGTCCGTCCGGGGCGCCGTCGGCGACGGTCAGTTCCCGCCAGCCTTCCGAGCCGCGGACGTCGAGTCCGCGTGCCGATTGCGTGACGATCCGGCCATCCGGCGTGGTGAAGAGCCCCAGGCCACCGGTATAGGCCTTGTACTGCCCGCCCTGATCGGGAAGGGTGGTGATGGACCAGCGGTGCGTGGCCGCGTCCAGTGCAGCGACCGAGTACCTGGACCGGGCAAGGATCCGGCCGTCCGCATCGGCGATGACATCGAGCCATGGGCCGCCGACCAGACCGTCCTGAGTTCCGTAGCATCGGACCGCGCCGGGCTCGGCCGTGCAGACGCGTCCGTCCCCGAAGGTCTCCCACAGGCCGCCGTTCACGGAGAAGACGCGGGTCGCATGATGCAGCAGCGCATGCTCCTCGGCGTCATAGCCCATGCTCTCGAAGCGGGCAGGTTGTCCGGCCGGGACCGTCACCCTGACGAGTTCGTCCCCGGTCACGAAGGCGAAGCCGCCGCGCCACGCGACGAGATGGTGAGTTCGCTCGTCGTAGAAGTTGATGCCGGGATGATCAGCCGCGGCGAACAACAGCGACGTGACCGGATGTGCCGGATCGGTCGGCTGCTTCGAGACGAAGAGTTCACTCGCATATTGGACCGCGATGCGGCCCGTCGCAGTCATCTGTATGCCGTAGACGATGCCGCTGTCGGGCAAGCCCTGTTCGGTGCCAAGGTTGACGAAGCGCCGCCCATCGTAGCTGAAGACGCCATGCTCGGTGCAGACGAGTATCGCGCCGGCCGCGTCATGCGTCAGGCAGGACCCGTCCATGGTGGTGAGACCCTGGTCTGCCCCATAGCTCCTGAAGGTGGAGCGTTCGGCGTGGACATCGCCTGCCCAGAGCCAGCCGGAAATGAGGCAGAGTGAGCCGACTAGTAAGGAACGTGCCGCGCGTGCGCCCCGCCCGCCTTGGTCCACAGCCGCCATCACCAGCCTCGCTGTCAGGTCACGGGAACCGACGGGCGCCCGCCGACGAGACGCGCGGATGGCAATCGAATAATAGTTGTTGCGTCACACGGCAACAATTTCCTATCAGGCGAGAATCGTCCTTTTAACTGGATGAGTCTCGCCTTTCGTCACGGCTCCTGGACCGAGCTGACGCTTCGCCAGGCGAGGATGGTTACTGGACGGGATGCCGGAAGATGGAGGGGTCGAAGTCGAAGTCGACCTTGACCACCCCGGCACGTGCCGCGGGCGCATGGTGGATCTCGTGCGCGGTCGCCTTCACGTTGCGCGGCGATGTCGCCGTGCCACTCTGCATTGAGGACTGGCCGTGAAACGTTGCCAGGGCAATCGCCATGGTCGTGAGGGCCATCGCCGATCCCTCGGGCGCGAGGCGGAACAACCGGTTCTTCATGAGATGCTCTCCCGTTGTGACGCCGATCACGGTGCCGGCACGAAGGCTTATAGAAGCCGGGCGAGCAAAGTTGCAACAACATTAGGAAGTATAGATGAAAATTCCTCATTGAGGTTGTAAGTAAGTTAGAACGCTCAACCTGAGGTTTATTTAATGGAGGCGCATGAGGCGTAATGGATTACTACGCCTGCAGGATACCGTGCCCATCGCATGAGCCAAGTGGCACGTTTGAGCATGCATCCCACGAATGCGACGATACGAACGCTTGCCGAGCGGTGGCATAGCGCCCGTGGTCCCTGACCAGCCTGCGAAAGCGCGTGACCCGGGCAAGGGATCGCTCCACTACCCAACACCTGCGCAACGTATGGAACCGCGCTTGGCCGCGGGTAGCCCGACCATGTGCGAGGCGATCCCCTCGGCGGCGTTGGTAATGGCCGCTACCTTGCCGGCGTGGCCCTGGTCGACATCGACCAGGTGACGATGTCAGCGATCATGTCCTGAATATCGGCGGCCACGCGTTACTCGCATTCTCCGCTTCTCTCCTTCGCTGACGATCGGCGACGTCGCGCGTGGCAGGCTGGTGAGTTGGGGCGATGCGGACCCGGGCGGGGTGGGCCGTGGGTACTCCACACCTCGTGGCGCCCTCGAGCACAAGGGTTCCGGCCGTTCTCGACCGCCTCATGCGTAACCTTCACGTTCGGCATGCCGAAAAAGCTGGCGGACATCGTCGCCGACGGCTGATTCTTGCGGCTCCCGGGCCGGGTCATCCTGCGTGGGTTGGGCGCATCGCCGCTTGGATGCTGGCCGGCAGGTTGCGCCGGGGCGATCGTGTCAGTGAATGCGATGTAATTGTTGACGCACCCGAAAACACTCGAACTTCCAACTCCCAGATTCGTAGCTCTATTTGAGCACCATGCCAAGCATTTCTCTTTGCGCGCTAGAGCACTACTACCTAATTCAGCACCATAATTTTGCTGTCTTTCTTCTCGCCCTCGGCTACTATGGTAAAATCACTCCAAGAGACGCTTAGGACGGACTTCACCGTTCTAAGCCATAGCCATGTCACCTTCAGATTCCCGACTTTTGCTCTCTGACCGTGCGCTCGCCGCCGTTCCTTTGATGCTGTCGGGGCAGCGGATTGTGCGCGACGCGGAGCTGCTCAGACTCTTCGTCCTGGTCCGCAAAACCACCAAGACGTTCATGGTGGAAGGCGACCTATGCGCCGACGGCAAGCGCCAGAGCATTCGCGTCAAGGTCGGTGAGGTCGGACGGCTGCAAACCCGCGAGGCGCGCGAAGGCCAATGGTATCATGTGCTCGATCATCGACGGCATCGATCCCCGCCCCGAGCCGCCGCCGCCTAAAGCGCCACCCGGTCCGTCCTCTGACCCGACGCTGCGCGAAGCGTGGACGACCTATCGCGACAGCCACATGCGGCAGAAGGGCCGCAGCGAGGGCACGGTGGCGAGCTAAACCGATCATTTCGAGCGGCTGCTGAAGGATTGGCTTGACGAGCGCCCGCCGCGCCGGCCGAGGTCAGGATGCGGCCCTGGTCCACGTAGAGGACGTCGGCATCCACCTGCACCCGCGGGAAGCGCGCCGCTAGTGCGTGGTGGCGCGCCGATCGTCCAGCAGGCCGGTTGCCGCCAGCACGAAGGCGCCGGTGCAGATCGAGGCGATGCGCGCCCCTCGACCTGCCGCAGCCCGCAAGGCCGTGAGGACCCTGACCGGCACCGGCACCTCGATGTCCTCGATCCCCGGGACGATTACCGTGTCGGCGTCGGTGAGGCCGTCGAGGCGCCAGGGCGCGCGCAGATCGAAGTGCTCGGACCGAACCGAGGCGGCCTTGCCGCATACGCGCACCTCGTAAAGCGGTGCCGCGCTGGGCAGGGCCGCGCGGCCGAACACCTCGCAGGGCACCGTGAGGTCGAATGGGACGAGCCCATGCAGGGCCATGACGGCCACGACGTGCGCCACGGCGCGATCTCCCTTGAACGGCCCGGTTCGGCCGATCCCATCCTTCACCGTGGTCATGACAACGTGGCGAGATTTCGGCCAAGAATGGCATTCTCGCCACTCGTCGGCTGTGGTGCCCGCGCGCCATGGTGTCCTCACCCGGCAGCGGGCCGGACGAGGAGAACCGAGCACATGGGCACCGTATGCGGTGAGATTGCGCCTGACGTGAGGAGGAGCTTCCAGCCCGCCGACCGGCGCCGAATTCGGGTTCCGCAATCCCGGTAGCCGACTGCGACCTGCCACGATGTGCATGATCGGACGGGTAGACATGATCTCGATGGAGCGTCACTCGACGTAGAAGGAGTTCTATCATGAAGGCAGTGTCTGAAGGCGATCTTGATGCCTTCAAGGCTATCCTGACTACCCTGCAGGCGGGCTGGAATGCGGGGGACGGCGCCGCGTTCGGCGCAGCGATGACAGAGGACGCCGACTTCGTCACGATCCGGGCAGAACATCTCCGGGGTCGCGACGCGATCGTGGCCAGCCACAGGCACATCTTCTCGACCATCTACGCCGGCAGCCGTAACCACATCAGCCTGGAGGCGGCGAGGTTCCTCGGCGAGGACATGGCCCTGGTTCACGCGCGCTCTGTACTCGACGCGCCGATGGGACCGCTCGCGGGCCGGCATGCAGCCATGTTCTCAGTCGTTCTCCTCCGCACAACAGGCACCTGGCAGATCACGTCCTTTCACATCACGCTGGAGCCGACAGCCCCGGCTTGAGCGTGGCCGCTGATCCACTGGCGGATGTCACCCGGTAACGGCGAGGACCTCAGGTCGGACGGTGTGGCCATCGCCATGACCAACACTGATCGGGCTATGCCGAGCGACATGCTCGCCGATCACCGGAAGTTCCAGGCCTTGGGGACGATGCTCGGCATGATTTGAGGTTCGGCGTCGATCCCTGACCTTCGCCTGGGGTTGGGCGTCAAGGTGCCGATGCGTGACTGTCGCTGATCGCCGGCAGTCGCAGGACCGCCGGTTGTTGTGGTTTGCGGACGTAGCCGATCTTGGCCAAGGTGGATCGGATGGCAAGTACAGCATTGGTGGTGGGAGCGAGCGGGATCGTTGGCAGTGCAGCCGCAGCGCTGCTGGCTGAAGAGCGCTGGACGGTGCATGGGCTCGCCCGCCGACCACCCCAGCAAGGGGGCGTGCTGCCGATCTCAGCCGACCTATTGGACCGTGAAGGCACCGCCGCGGCGATGCGGCACCTCCGGCCGGATGCCGTGTTCATCACGACTTGGCTCCGTCAACCCACCGAGGCGGAGAACATCCGAGTCAATGCCACGATGGTCCGCAACCTGCTCGATGGACTGCCGAAGCCCGCCGGCCCGCGCCACGTCGCGCTGATCACGGGCCTCAAGCACTATCTCGGCCCGTTTGAGGCATACGGCCACGGCATGCTGCCGCAGACGCCGTTCCGCGAGGAGCAAGGACGGCTCGACGTGGAGAACTTCTACTACGCGCAGGAGGACGAGCTGTTCGCCGCCGCGGCGCGTGACGAGTTCACCTGGAGCATCCATCGCCCGCATACGGTGATTGGCCAGGCGGTCGGCAACGCGATGAACATGGGCACGACGCTCGCCACCTATGCGACGCTTTGCCGTGAGCTGCGCCGGCCCTTCCGCTTCCCCGGTTCCGCCGCGCAATGGAACGGCCTGACCGACATGACGGACGCCCGGCTGCTGGCACGGCAACTGCTCTGGGCGGCAACGACGCCCGCGGCGCACGACCAGGCGTTCAACGTGGTCAACGGCGACATCTTCCGCTGGAACTGGATGTGGCGCCGCATCGCCGGCTGGTTTGGCTTGGAACCCGCAGCCTTCGACGGCACGGTGCGGCCGCTAGCGGAGCAGATGGCGGGAGACGCACCGGCCTGGCGGCAGATCGCGGAGCGCGAGGGACTGGCCGAGCCCGACCTCGGCCGCCTCGCCTCGCCTTGGCACACCGATGCCGACCTGGGCCGGCCGATCTAGGTCGTCACCGACATGAGCAAGAGCCGACGGCTAGGCTTCACGGCCTACCAGCCGAGCGACGACGCCTTCTTCGCCCTGTTCGCCCGGCTGCGCGCCGACCGCCTGATTCCCTAACCCGGACCAGCCGCGGAGGGCGTCGCACCTTCGCGATCGTTGTCGAGGCGTTTCGCTATCGGAGTGACTTGAGGGTCAGGTGTGGGTCGGGGTCCAGCGGCCCGCTAGCTCAATGAGATGACGGACCTTTTCGGCAGATAGGGGACGGCGCCAAGGCCCTCCTGGCGACCTCGACGTGAGCCGCCCGCTCGCCTGAGCGAGCTCAACCCTTGTCGAACCGACTGACCAACTCGATCCGTCCCGTGTCCGCCGGCTGGCCGATTTTGTCCTGCGTTACGAGCGCCAGGTCCGACAGCAGCCAGCCGGACCAGTGGGCGGCATGGAACCACATCGGCGACCGCACCGGCTCGCGGCGGCACGTCTCCTCGAGCCAGTGACCGCGCAGCTCAGCCAGGGGCGTGGACAGCAACGAGACGAGATCCTGAGCCACCGACGTCCTCGCCCGCATGGATAAGGCCCTGGACCAGCGTCGGCCCCGCGAGCGCTCAGATGCCTGCGTGGGCCAGTTCCGGCTTCACCGTGTCGACCCGGCGCAGCAGTGTCACGATGTCGCGTGCGGTCTTGCTCGTCTCGCCGATCTTCCTGGCCTGCTCGTTCAGCAGGGTGGCAAGGCCGGTTGCCGTCAAGGTCAGGAGCGCCCTCTCGTCGTCCGTCATCAGCCAGTTCTCCGTGCGTTGGCCGCCGGACCGGATGGATGTTCAACTTGGCAAGGCGGCCCGGTTGTCGGGACAACAAACGACCGTTGCACCATCGCAAAGGGAGAGGCGAGTCTTTTCGTATGACGGTTGTATGTTGCGGGGTTGAGGATTGGTTAAGTCTCATCCGCAACACTACCGGAATGGGCTTCGTCGACTTATCGCCGTCCATGCTGTCAGGGTCATTCGATCGGCCGCTCCGACCCGCTAACGCCTTCCTGCGATGCTAGCGAGAGACGGCCTTATGGCTAGTGCACGGCCACCCCGCCGCCCGCGGTGACGCCGCCGCCGTTGCCCATCCCGCCGTTGGCGCCGTTCACGCCCATGTTGCTGCCGGCGAGGCTGTCCGGGGCTGCCGGACCGTTGACGCCCTGCACCATGGGCGGCTGGCCACCGGGGAGGGGACCGCAGGCGGACGGGGCCACCAGGAGAAGGAGCGCCGGCGTCAGTCTGAACAGGGTCATGGGGCTCTCCAGAGACAGGGAAGTCGGAAGCACGTTTCTTCAAACGGCCAACCTCGTCGTAACCTCTACGCCCGTATGATGCACAGGTTCGCGCAAGCGGGCATGCCGCTCCGGTCGGTCGCGACGGCGGCTCAGCTCCGAGCACAGCAGCTTCATTGACGGCGCCAACCTACGCATCGATGGCGGATCTGTCGCGATCGTTTGAGGATCCAACCTTGTGCGGGCTGGAACCCACCGAGAATTCACCGCTTGTCGCATGGGCCGGGCCAAAATGGCCTGATCATGACCAGCCAGAACCAGGAGAAGAGCCTTGATTGATCCCTCGCTGATCACCGAGCACCTTGAGGTCGTCGGCTCTGATGGCCAGCACGTCGGCACGGTCGACAAGCTGGCCATCAAGCTGACCAAGAAGGACCCGGCGGCGCATGGCCAGCACCACATCATATCGCTCGACGCGGTGGCCTCCGTGCAGGGAGGCAAGGTGATGCTGAGCATGCCGGCCGCGGAGGCGGCGCAGGAGGAGAAGCCCCTGGCAGGCTGAGGATCAGGCGCTCAGGCATCCTCCCTCTCGTGGATGTCAGTCCCCTCCATCATGGGAGGGGGCCATTCCGCCAACGACTCTGTCGCTTCCAGGCATCACGGGCGCAAAGGTTTGGTCACCATCAAGGTGACGCCCTGGGAGCCGTTTCGGTCATCATCGACCGGATGCGTATGGCCATCGCGTCAGTTGCGAACGGCTTGGTCATCACCGCCATGCCGGGCGTGAGGTATCCGTTGCCGAGGACGGCGTTCTCCGCATAGCCCGTGATGAACAGCACCCTGAGGTCCGGCCGGATGACCCGCCCGGCATCGGCCATCTGGCGCCCGTTCATCCCGCCGGGCAGACCCACGTCGGTGATCAGCAGGTCGATCCGCACGTCGGACCGCAGGATCCGCAGCCCGGCCGCACTGTCGGCCGCCTCGATCGCGGCGTATCCGAGATCGTCCAGGATGTCGGCCACCAGCATGCGCACGGTCGGCTCGTCATCCACGATCAGGACGATCCCACCCCCTGACGAATGGAATGATGAGGCTGGCCTGTCGATCGCCTCGACTGTGACGGGCTCGCCGTGGTGGCGAGGCAGGTAGATGCAGACCGTCGTGCCCTGACCGACCTCGGAGTAGACGCGGACCTGCCCGCCCGACTGTTTGGCGAAACCGTAGACCATCGACAGTCCGAGGCCCGTGCCCTGGCCGATCGGCTTGGTGGTGAAGAAGGGCTCGAACACCCGTGCGATCACGTCCGGCGCCATGCCGACGCCGGTATCGGTCACGCTGAGCGCCAGGTACTGCCCCTCGGGCATATCGTGCAGGTGCGCGGTCCGCGCGTCGAGCCACCTGTTGGCGGTCTCGACCGTGATGCGGCCCCCATCCGGCATGGCGTCGCGGGCGTTGATGCACAGGTTCAGGAGGGCGTTCTCGAGCTGGGATGGATCCACCAGTGCAGGCCAGCTGCCGGACAGGCCGACCGTCTCGACCGGAATGCCCGGCCCCACCGTGCGCTGGATCATCTCCTGCAAACCCGTGACGAGCCGGTTGACGTCGGTGGGCTTGGGATCGAGGGTCTGGCGGCGGGAGAACGCCAGCAGGCGGTGCGTCAGGGACGCCGCGCGCGTTGCGGCCCCCTGGGCGGCCACCATGTAGCGCTCCACGTCGCTGAGGCGACCCTGCCGCATCCGGGTCTGCATCAGCTCCAGCGAGCCGGTGATGCCCGCCAGCAGGTTGTTGAAGTCGTGCGCCAGGCCACCGGTCAGCTGGCCGACGGCCTCCATCTTCTGCGACTGGCGCAGCAGCTCCTCGGTCTTCTGCCGTTCCTCCATCTCCGTCTCGAGCTGTTGCGTCCGCTCGGCCACCCGCCTTTCTAGGGTGTCGTTCAGGGCGCCCAGGGCACCGTTCAGGTCCGCCGCGCGTGCGAAGGACGCCGCCAGTTGCGCCCGGGTGGCATCGAGCGCGCCGGTCAGCGCCTCCGCCCGGGTCTGCGCAGCGAGTGCGTTCGCCGCGAAACCCCTGGCGTCCACGATGTCGGTCTCGGCCCGCAGCAGGGCGACCAGCAACGGGAACCCGACCTCGTCGAGCTCGGGCAGCGCCACCGTCCGTGCCTCGCCGCCGATCAGCAGCAGGACCGCGGCCCCGTCATCCGTCACCCGCGCCGAGAACGGCGACAGGGTGTCGCGGTCCGGGAACGCGACCTCACCCGCCAGGGGCTCCACCGAGGGGCCGGGCCCGGTGCAGCCGGCGAGCAGGAGGCGCCAGCTCGGGCCGCCGGGAAGGGTCTGCGGGAAGCCGGGCGCCGGCCGCAGGATGCCGAGCTCCGGGTCCCGGATCAGGACCAGCACGGCGATGACGTTCCAGCGGCGTGCCATCGCGACGGCCACCGCCGCCCGGCGCTGCGGATCGACCAGCGCGTTGAACAGCGTCCGGTCGGCGTCGGCCGATGCCGGCCGTTCCGCGCTCATGACCCGGCGGGCAAGACGCAGACCAGCGCGGTGCAGTTCTGGAACGTGTCGAACTGCCCCTCCGCACGTGCGATCTGGCCATAGGTGATGCAGCCCGCCATTGGCAGCGCGTCGAGCCGGTCGCGGACCACCTCGAGTTCCGCCGTGTACTGGTCCCCCATCCGGAACCGGGTCGCGGCGCAGTCGAAGAACAGCGCCACGCCGGGGGTCTGATCGCCGAGCCTGGCCAGGGCCGCCGTCGCGGCCCGCTCCGCCGCCACCCGGCTCGCCTCGGCGGTGGTGCGCATGATCCGCACCCGGCTGCCGATCGGGATCTTGGCCCCGCAATGGACCGCCCCCTCGGCATCCACCGACATCGGGGCCCGCAGCTTGAAGCCGCCCGGCACCTCGATGCCCAGGATGTTGTGCAGGAAGAACGGCAGGGCATTGGTCGGGTCGAAGAGCTGCCCGCTCGCCGCGGCATGGTCCTCGAACGCGTCCACGGCCGGGAACCCGTTCAGGCCGATCAGTCGCTGGCCCTCGGAGGCCGTCACGCGCATGGCGTCGGCCGCCGGTTCCCAGCCATGGCCGATGCCGATGCCGAGCGGTTGGGGCGACAGGATCTCCAGGGCCACCGCCGCGTCGGACGATGCCTCGCGACCATGGAACACCATCGTGCGCTTGAAGCGCCCGTTGTCGCCCGCGCCGCCACCGAAGAACTCGTACTGCGCGCCCGTGGCCAGCACGAGTTCCTGGATCAGCTCCGGGCCACCTCCCGCGAGGGCATCGGTCAGCACCAGGGCCGCACGGTGGAGGACGGGATCCTCGCGGCCTTCGAACGATGCCAGGATCTCCGCCGCCGCGGTTTGCGGCGAGGCGGCGAGGCCCCGGCCGATCCCCGCGGCGAAGCGGATCTCCCCGCCGCCCAGCGCCAAGGCGCAGGCGGTGTTGTCGCCGAAGCTCGACCGGGTGAACTCCCCGGCCGAAGTCGAGCCGACCAGCAGGCAGTGGGGGAACGCATCCATGAGTGCCCCCAGCAGCGTGGCGTGCTCGTAGTCTGGAGACGCGAACAGGATCAGGGCGTCCGGGGACCCGGCGAACTCGTCACGGATCTGCCCAGCCAGGGCTGCACCCGCCGCGCCGGCGTCGCCTAGGTCGGTATGGGCGGTGGCGATTTTCATGTTGATCCTCTCGGACGCTAGGGAAGGGCGGGCCCGATAAGGCAACGCCTACTCAAGCCAGCCAAGCGAGTTCCCAATGTTTCACCGCGCTCGGGCACGGCCGGAAGTGCTCGTTGAACCGGATGAACCATGCGTCAGGTCATCGTCGTGACGGGAAGGCTCAACACGTTGATGGGGTATGGACCTTAGCGTCATCACCCAAAAGACACCGCGAAGGTTCAGGGCCCCAGGGACGCCCGGGAGTGCCAGCAGCTCTCGAGAGGCAGTGAACCTTCCTCTCGCCGGCTCGGCGCGGCATGGGGGCCTGTGGCGACGGAGCCGGCTCCGGCGGGCCGGTCTTTAAGAGTGAGCCGCCAACCTCGCGCCCGGCGCAGGGCTGGTACCGTTTGGCTGAGCTCCGAGCCTCACCAGTAAACCGCAAGGGTGGTGTTGCCGTGGATCAGGGGAGGGGAGGATCCGAGCCGTCTGGTGGCAGATGGCCGACCGCTCAGCCGGTACCGAATGGGTCCACTTCGGAACTATCGACCCCTCGTAATTTTCCCATTTCCAGATGGGTTTAGCTCGTCCTGGCGACTTCCCAAGCCTGCTCAACGGCCGGGATCGATCTGATGGTGATGTCCGTTCCCGGACGGTCTTGCTTGTCTGTATTCTGGTCGCATGTAGTGAGGTTTTATTCACTAAGAACAAGCAAGATCACTACCTTACAGGTGCCACAGCTGACTTGAAGCTGCGGTAGCTCCGAACGGGAATGAAGGGGTGTGGTTCCCAATCATGGCTGGGAACGCGTGGGAATTAGAACCGGAATGGGGATCTGCAGAAGGACCTGCCCCACCGCGAGGGTTGCATGCGCAGCGACGGGACCGACCCGCGGGCACGACCGGTCCGGCATCTCGATGTCACACGGCTGCCATCAGGTTGATCTTGAGGGTGCGGAAGCCGCTGCGGAAGCGCGACGTGCGTTCAGCATCGAGCCTTTCTTCGAGCTGCCGCCCCAACTCACGCAGCCGTCCATCCTTCAGGCGCTCGGCCTCGGGAAACATGGATCGCTCCTCCGAGCCGGCGTGGTGCAGGAACGCTGCCTGCAGGGCGCGCAGGTTCTCCTCGAAGGCAGGGCTGTCAATCGACAGCTTGACGGTGGTGGCCACCATATCGGCCAATACGCCGTGCTCGGCATAGGCGACGTCCACGTCCTCGCTGACCGCCGACACCGCCGGATAGAAGATCGCGTCCTCCACCACCTCGTGGATGTCGAGTTCCGCGGCCAGGGTGTGGAGCAGGGTGTGACGCTGCGGATCGGTGCCCGGCGTCGCCAGGGTGCGCTCGAACAGCCGGCGGATCAGCTCGTGGTGCTCGAATAGCACCTCGGTCGCCCTGGGATACGCCGTCGCCGCTTCTGTTGCGCTGTCCGCGACCGCCCTCGCCAGCGTCTCGCCGGTGACCACCGGATCGCCCGGCTCCTGTTCGCGCCGGATCTCCACCGTGCCATTTACCAGGCGTACCTGATAGAGCGGCTGTGGACAGGTGGATGGTCCCGTGGAGGGCTGACCGGTATCGAGGTCGTAGCGCGAGCCGTGCCATGGGCAGACCAGCGTGCCGTCCAGCACCCAGCCCTGGTCGAGCGGGCCGCCGGCGTGCGAGCAGCGGGCTCCCATGGCATGCACCCGCTCGCCCTGCCGCACCAGAACGACACCGATCTCCCGCCGGAGTCCCTCGTCCCATAGGGCCACCCGATGCGGCACCTTGTCCTGCAGCTCCGCCAGCGGCAGCACCGGCACGAAATCGCGCGGTTCCGGGCTGCGGTCGGCGTGGTCCACCGCGTTGCCGCGCCGATAGATCAGGTGGGCGCCCAGGTAGCTGCTGGCACCGCTCCCAAGGAATGCGGCGCCACTGACCCAGCGTCCTGCCGCCAGCCGGCCTCGCTTCCGCAGCACGATCGAAAGGACGTTCATCGCCGTGAACACGATGTTGATCGAGCCGTGCACCAGCCCCGTTCGCCGATCGCGCCCATTGAGGTGCTGCCAATCGGCAAGCCCGCTGGCGATCGCCAGCGCCGCGCCGGCGACACCCATCCGCAGCGCCAGGTCGGCCGCACGTGGCGTGGCGCGGTCGCGCAGCAAACCGATGGCGCTTAGCAGGTCCAGCCCAAGGGCGAAGCTCCAGGTGCCGATCGGGATCGCCACCGCCAGCGGATGCAGCGGATGCCCGAGTGGGCGGCCGTGCAACGCGTTGGCGAGACCCTTGCTCGGCCCGCCGCCGATTTGCCCCGTGCGTGAGATCGCCTTGCCGAGCGCGTAGCCGGGCCTATCCAGCTTCTCCGCCGTCTCGATCCGCCCGATCAGCGCGTCGATCATCTTGCCCATGCGGCGCATCCCCCTCCTGGTTCATGCTTCAGGTGGGTCCAGCCGCCCGCCCGCAAGCCGGACGGCCCGATCAACTTCGTGCATCCTCCACATGCCCAGGGAGTTTCCCACGGCGCGATGGGGGGCATTCGTTGCCGTCTGTCCTACGCGATGGCCCGCAAGCTTGACGCTCGACGAGGCGTGCATGATCGCACTCGTGACCGTTGCGCCGCGCATCCCGGCGGCGCGCGGACTGTTCCACGTATCGCCGGCGCGGAGTGCGGCGGGATGATCTGGTAGGTTGGCATGATATCCGGAACGCTCGGCACCCTGTTCAACGACGGTCTGCAATACCTGTACGGTGCGCATCAGCAGGGGGCGGAACAGGCCGCCGCCAACGTGAAGACTTCCACCTCGCCGCGCCTCCGCGCCCTGCTGCGGTCCGGCACCAAGCGGAACCTCGTCCAGGCGCGTCGGCTGGAGAGGGTGTTCGGGCTGGCCGGGCTCGCGCCCCACGGGCGTCACGACCTCGGCATGGAGGGGATCGCGAAAGCCAACCAGGCGATGGTCGGTCAGATGCCGGACAGGGCCGGACGGGATCTCCTCAACATCGCCGCGGGTCAGGCGGCCGCGCATTTCTTCCTCGCCAACTACGGCACGCTCCGCAGCTACGCGCGGCTGCTGGGCAACCGGAAGGCGGCGCGGCTGCTGCGGAAAACGCAGAACGAGACGTCGGCGATCGACCAGCGCCTCACCAAGCTGGCGCGGCGCCTGAGCAAGCGGTCCGGCTCGCCGGGCTACGGCCGCGCCGGCGTCATCCCGACCGTCGCGGCGGTGCACCCGTTCGTCTCGCTCGCCGCGATGGCGGGCGGTATCGGGGTGGCGGCTCTGGCGGCGAGGTACTGGGACGGGCGGACGGGCTAGAGTCCCGACTCCGCCCGGCTCGGCGCCGGCGGTGTCGGATGGTCCTGCTGCACCATGAGGGGCTGCGGGGGTTCGATTAGGTGGTGGGGCGTGGGCGACACATGGCGCCTATGGCCGACCCTGATGCAAAGCGCTGCACGCTCGCCTGCCGGTGTTGATCAGCCGGCCTCGCCAGCGGTCCGCTTGGCCGCATGTTTGGTCTGCGAGGCTGCCGCTTCGGCCTCGAGCTCCTGGACCCGCCGCGTCTTCTCGTCGATGATGCTGGTGTAGATCATGCCAGCCTCGGTCGCGTGACGGGTGCCAACCTCGGCCTGCTCCAGCGCCGATGTCGCGTAGCGCTCGCCCTTTTCGTAGTTGCCGGATCCCATGTGCTTGGCCGCCTCTCTATGCGCCTGAGCAGCATGTCCAAACGCGACCGCCGCCGCTTCGTGGTGTTCCGCCGCCTGTTCCTTGGTTGCTGGCATCGCATGTTCTCCCTGACCTTGCTGCACTTGCATCCGCGTTCGCGGCCGAGGTGTGCGGATCAAGAGGTTTTGGTAAGGCCTCCTGCTCGCGCGCCGGTGGCGAACGATAGCCCGGTAACGGTCGCCGCGGCCAGGTGCTTCATCCGGCCGGGTGTGGAGGTCGACCACGGCGGTTCCGCTGGTGTGCCATGAGCTCTTGACCCTCGCCCGTCCGATCCGATGTGGCTGGATCGGCGGCTGACCGATCGGACTATCCATGAATGAACCCATCCTCGGCACCTTCATGCTCCAAATGCTGGACGAGAATGATGAGCCGTTGATCTCCGCACCGACCGAACCGCTGTCATTTGAGGAAGCCGTAGCAGCACTCATCACCGGCCACGAGGCACATCCGCATATAGCCCGCGACACCGTCATCAGCGCGGCGAGGAACGGCGTAAGCACGTTCATGGACTCACTGACCCATCAAGCGACGCGGATCGTCTACTCGGCCTGATCTGGCGACATGGGAGCTACGGTAGCGGCGCAGGCCCTATCGCCTCACGCCTTCTTCCGGTGGAGGCCGCGTTCCGGCAGGTGTTGCACCTCCGGCATGATAGCGACCGCCGCATCCGGTGCCGCATCATGACGTCGCGCCACCTCCGCTGATCAGAGATGCCAACCAAGCCTCCACATCCCGCCTACGCCATCGACCTACGTCATCGCACGGCCCTTGATCCGATGCTGATCGGAGGAAGAAAGTCTCGCATGCCGAGACGGCGGTAGATCGAAGTCTTGCAGAGCCCAACCAACTGCGTGACCTCTGCCATCCTGAGCAGGTGGTTTGGATCAGGCAGCACCTGCGGCCGCTCCGCTGGAGGCGGAAGTGGTTGCGGCGGGGGTTTCTCGACATCCTGCAGCCGACGCTTGGCCTCTTCTATAGCCGCTGAGGCACGCTCAAGCCCAAACTGAGCCAGTTCCAGCGCCTCAATTGCTTGCTTCTTCACAAGGCTCATGTTGGTTGACCGGCCCGACTTGATTCATGACGAGTCGACTGTGTGGCGGCCGGCATTCTTGGTTCGCGCAGGAGAGGACATCTTCCTGATCCTTTGAGGCCGGTAAAGCCTCGGTGGAGTTGGTCGAGTCGCGGTAGCACTCCGTTCGTTATTCTCCATCGACATGCTGGCCTGCCCAGCAGGCGACCCATATGATCCGGTCATGATGATACTCATACGATCGGTTGCGGCAGCGGTCTTCCTGCTTCTGGTCTCGGCGTCGATCCCGGGCGGCGTCGATACGGGTGCCTCCGCCGCTATTTTGGCAATGCGCCCCAGTTCTGGTCGCGGCTGCAGAAGCAGTATGGCCTATGGCACCGAGAGTGCGCCTTGCGCTTGGGTCTCGCGAAGATCGAGCGCTTGGCAGTCCAGGAAGCCTGATGGGTCAGGCGGGACAACATGGCCATGCCGTTCGGCCAGCCCATCAACATGATGGACGGGGATGACCAAGCGGGTTTCGAGTCATCCTTACCACATATTCAAATCTCGCCCTCAGCGCGCCTGGACGGCAAACAACAGCAACGGAGCCAAGGCCGACTGGGAGATCAGGTAGGTCATGATCTGTCCGCCCACGATCGCACCTCCGCCTGCCAGGTAGGCAGGATGGATGCGCCGACGCACTGCCAGGTCTGTCAACGGACCAGCGAGTACCAGGACATCCGTGGTCGCGTCGACGACCAGCGGCCAGACAGGACCCATCAGGGGGATCGGCAGCGCCCGTTCCAGTCCAGGAACGACGACGATGATCGAGGCGCACAGCATCAGTCTCTTGTGCCAGCCGGGTTGGCGTCGCGTGGCCAGGCCGACGGCGAACAGT
Organism: uncultured Acetobacteraceae bacterium; assembly: GCA_964249255.1. Lineage (GTDB taxonomy): Bacteria > Pseudomonadota > Alphaproteobacteria > Acetobacterales > Acetobacteraceae > Lichenicola. Next base: position 25,732 of record CAXUBN010000002.1, read on the forward strand.
CCCGCAAAGAGGCTGATCCCGACGAAGCCGCGTACGAAAAAGAATGCAGGCGGATAGAACGATGGCAGGGTTCCTGTCCGAAGGGCGAGCAGCACGGCGGCTCCGCCCAGCACGATCATGCCGCAACTGAGGACCATCCCCAGCCAGCCGAGCTTCCGGTGCAGGCTGAGCGAACCACGCAGTGCCAGGCTGGGCTGGACCATGAACAGCACGACCCAGCTCCCAAACACGCCGGCGTGCAACCACAGCAGGGCGGGAAAGCCCGGCATAGCAAGGTCGCCCGGTATGGTGCGCGAGAAGCCGAAGACCACGATCCCGGCCAGGATCACGGACATCACGAGATAGAAGAAGCGGTCGAGCTGACTTGGCTGAGCCTGGACGGAAACGAGCATCATCGAGACCTCGCGTTGGATACCATGTTCTACTGGTGAAGCGTGGGATCCGGATGGCCGTAGACCGCGCCCCCGTCGATGCCGACGTAAGTGGCCTGGCGCGCGATCTGCACCCAATCGCCCCCCGCCTTCTGCCAGATGTTGGTGAAACGGCGGACAAGGGGCTGCCCTGCCATTGGGCCGTTGGACATGACGATGCGCTCATGTCCCATCTCGATCGCGACGTCCTGGAAGACGGAGAAGACATCGGTGCTCGAGCTGGCGCTTGAGTAGGCGAGCTTGTCCTCGTGCATCGCGGCGAAGACCTGTGCGCGGGTGAGGACGTTGTTGCCGGGGCTGTTGACCACCATGCGGGGCGACCAGAGCCGTTCGAGCGTGGCAAAGTCCCGCGTGGCGATCGCTCGGCCTATGCTGGCGCCCTGCGTCTCAATCTTGGCCCGGATGGCCGCGGCATCGTCCATCCCGGACTCGGCGCGGACGTTGGATGCCTGCGAGGCGACGAGAGGAACGGCCAGGACGACGACTGCGAATATGGTCCTCATTCAGATGATCTCCCGGGATGACGGTCCGGCGATGGTGCCGAGGATGCCGCGTGCATGTCCTAAGCCGCGAGGAACGCGCTGATGTCGCGCGCCAGGAGGTCCGGCGCCATCTGCGTGGCGACGTGCTGCTGTCCCGGCAGGAGCTCCACCCGCCCGCTGGGAAGCGCCGCGGCTCCGGCGCGTGTGCTGACCTCCATGGGCTTCGGGCTGTCGCTTCCCAGCAGGAAGAGCGTCGGGGTCTTCACCCTCGCGAACCGGCCCGGCTGGAACCGGTAGGTGAGGTGCGCCGTCCCCTCGCGGCAGACGGTGGGGGCGAGGTTGATCCGCTGCGGTCAGAAGGGGGCCCTGCGGAAGAAGGCGACCGTCGCCGGCGTCATCATCACGTAGTCGCCGAAGAAAATCGTCATGGCCCGGTCGTTGTCGCCGGCCGCGACCGCCGCGCAGACCGGCATGGGCGGCCCGCCCTCCATTCCGCCGGCCACCGGCAGGGGCGGCTCGTACAGTACCACCTTTCGCACCCTCTCGGTTAGCAGCAGGGCCTCGAGCACCATCATCGCGCCGATGGAGTGCCCGACCACGAACACCGGGGCCGGCAGCGCATCGACCACCTCGGCGATGTCGTGGGCCTCCCGCCCAAGCGAGAAGTCCGCTGCGTCGGTGCTGTCGCCGTGGCCGCGCCTGTCCATCGCGTAGGTGCGGAACCGGGACTGCAGGAGCGGCGCCACCTTCGCCCAGCCCCGGCGCGACGTGCCCGATCAACGGACGAGCAGGAGGCTCGGCCCTGATCCCGCCGCTTCCAGCCCGATTACCACCCCGTCGGACATGCGCACATGGGCTATCTTGGGAGCGCTGCCGGCCCGTCCGGCACGGGGCCGGACGCACAGTGAGCCCAGCGTGCCGACGAGCCCGGTGATCATCGTTCGTCGTTGCATCGATCGGTTCCCCGAAATTGTCATGTGAGATGGAGGAGGAGTCCGCCGTACGGATCGGGCGTCACGGACCAGTCGGATTCCAGCATTGGTCCCGCGACCGGAATCGAGACCGGATGCGGGCCATCAGATGCCCGGAGCAGCCCGGATCCACCGCTGACGATGGCATTCGCAGCGGCAAGGTCGGTCAGGTCGATGACGTCCCCCGAGGCGAGGCTGGCGAGCGATCCGGTCGCCAGCACCGCGCTGGATCCGACGATCTCGACCGGACCGGACCGGCGCGGCCCGGGCCGCCGTCCAGATTGCGCCCGGCGTCGGCAGCCCGGGCTGAGGGCGACGGGATGGGTCGGCATCGGCGCGGTTCTCCTGGTCTTGCATGCCGTGCGTCATGGAACGCGAGGCTCGCGGGCGGGGGCGCCGACGGTCGGTCCCGTCACCTTCACCCGGACGCAGTTGACGCGACTGATCGCGGTTCCGCTTCCCCCGATCGGGGGAGAGCCATAGCCGCTTGTCGTTTCTTCTACTCCAGGCTGGACCAGTGACACGGCAGATGAGCCGTCCCAGCTTGTTGTTTCGGCCTCATACACGATAATATCAGGCTCTACTTTCGGCTATCAGGACATGGAGTGAGTCGTTCCGATCTCCGATCGATGCGCCGAGGTTATTTCATGTCGGCGCAGTGTGGCTTGCCGGGCCGGCCTGCGTCGCCGGATGATGATGCTGTCATGGATCTGGCCGGCCAGGTTTTTGACTTCTCCGCGAGCCGTCTTCCCTTCATGGCTGACGGCATTGGAGGTCTCGCGACCTCCGGGCGTCTCGCGCGCCCCGGCCGCCACGATCGGACTCAGTCTAGGGCGCGTTCACTGTATCCAGCACATGCCCCAGCATGCGGTTCAGCAGCATCACCATCTCGCCCCGCGTGCTGGCACCCGTCTTCACGCCGATGCTCTTAGCCTGGGAGCGCACGGTCTCGACGCCCACGCCGCGCCGGACCGCGACCTCGCCGAAATCCAGCCCTGCGGCGATCGCCGCCGCGGTTTCGGCTTCCGCACGGGTCAGGCCGCACAGCCGTGCAAGGTGCAGCAGCTCGCGGCTGCGTCCGGCGTCTAGGTCCGTGGCTACCAGCACCGCCCGGGCCTGGCCGAACGGGTCGCGGACGGCCAGCGGCAGGGGCGCGCCATGCACGAGCAACCCGTGGCCGAACGGGCGCGGCACGCAGATGGAGTCGGGTAGGTCCGCTTCCCACACCGGCCTGTCCGCCACCAGGCCCGCGCATAAACGGTGCAGCGCCTTGGACGCGGATGGGACCGCCGCCCTAAGACGCCCGCCCGTCACGTCCAACCCACGGCCCAGAAGGCGGTTCGCCTGGCCGTTCATGCGCGTCACAATGCCGTCCCGGCCGATCAGGAAGGCCGGCATCTCCAGCAGTGCGAAGCCGTCCAGCATGCCCTCAGCACGCGCCGGGCCAATCAGCAAGGCGATCCGGGCGGCGCGCCGCAGGTGCGGCATCAGCCGCGACAACACCGCGACCTCGCCGCGGGAGAACGGCTCGGCCCGCCAGGACCGTTGCAGGGACACGATGAAGTCGCCGGCGGGAGACTGGAGCGCCTGCAGACCGGCGAACCAGCCGAAGCCGTGGGGGCGCAGGAACTCCATGTTCAAGGGGTCTCGCATGTAGTCCCCGGGCGCGAACAGGGTGGCCTCCGTCAGGACCGGAGGCGCGGCCGTTGACGGGACTCGGCGCAGTGGCTCGTTACGCAGGTGCCAGCCGTCCTGCAGGAACTTCGGGAACGAGGCATCCAGCGCTTCCGAATGGACATGGACGGGGCTCTTGCCGAGCGGATTGGCATGCAGGATGGCGCCCTCCGCCCCGGCCGCCTGGCTGAACTCATGCAACGCCGTCCGCCACAGCGCCGGTTGCGCGGCAGCCTCGTAGAAGAGTTCGACGCTGCGAGCCAACCGGTCGGGGCGGAAGTCTTTCATACCTGATGTTCCGGACTTGGCCCGGAAGACTTAGGACACGATGGCCCACACGTCGATGTACCGATCGGACGGCGGTGATATGGGCCTGCATCGTGCCGGCACCGGCTGCCATGCCGGTTCAGCAGGACGCGCCGCAGCCCGTCCTGGACGTGATCCCGGCCCCTCCATCCGGCCAGGACATCCAGACGGCCGACATGCCGGCCCCGCGTTCGAACGGCGGCATCGACATCGTGATCTTCCTCCTCGTCCTGATCGTCGCGGTTGGCGCATTCGTGCCGGCCAACGCCTACCACAAGCGGCGGAAGCCGATCGCGAGCGACAGGAAGCCAGCCACCGCCTTGCTTGAGCCTTCGAGCTTGCTACCACCGAGATCGCGGTGCAGCAGCAGACCCTGAGGGTGCGGAAGCTGCAGCTGGTCGCGGTAGATCCTTACGAGACGGTCCAACCTGACCAAGTGGAACGACGACAAGCAGCGGTTCATTCAGGGTAGGATTGAGCCCCTACTTGCTGCGGAGGGCTTGGGCGGGGAATGGCCCGCGATCGCCGGCCACGTGGACCACCGGATCGAGATGGCCGCCTCGGCGCCGCCCGATATGGATCAGCAGGCAGCATTTGTCAGCAACCCCGAAGTGTTCGACCCTCGCATGACGCCCATCGACTACGAGCTGCACTGCGCGCTGCTGCTACGCTCCGTAGGGTGAGACGCGCGGACGACAAAGGCAGCGGTGACCAGGGGGCGGACGTCATCGCCCGCCGCGGTAGGTCGCGCTGGTGGTGCAATGCAAGCTCTACAGCCAACCGGTGGGAACGGGGCGGTGCAGGAGGTGTCAGCCGCCCGGCTGCACCAGCAGGCCGACCACGCAGTGGTGGTGTCCAACGCCGCCTATAACTCGTGACGCGGATGCTGCTCTGACTGCATCCGCTGATCTCGTCCAATGGGTTCATCAACCGAGATGCGGACGCCACCCTGCTTCACGATGCTCAGGTGTGTTTTGGAAGTTTCGGCTTTGTCGACATCGTCGAGAATCTAGTAATGGCAGCCAACATGCAGGCCTGGCTAGGCGACTCGATTGATTATCTCGTCAGCAACGTGGGGAAGCCGCTGCTCGCCGACCGCCGCACTGACCTAGGGGAGAAGATGACGCTGCAAGCAAGGGCCCTAATGACCGAGCGCAGCCGGCTCGACACCGGAACTTCGGACGGAGCTCGCACAACGCCGTCTGGGCGGGCAACGTGGATGCAAGGCTGGCGGCGAAGCGCTGAACCGCACCATCTCTCGGCTTTCGACGCTCGCCACTGGATCCGCCGTGGAGGCGCCTTTGGAAGCGGGAACGATGGCGCGAACTGCGGCATAGGTCTTGGATATAGGGGAATCCCATGTCTGGCGGACGATCGGAGATGCACGAGAGGTGCATTGATGTATGGAGACCCCGCCTGACCGACACCACGCTGGACGTCTGTCGACACGTGAATGGTTGCCGGACGGCAGGATAGTGGACGTCAGGCAGCAAATCGACGGACGCTCGACATCCATTCGATGGATGTTACGCCGTTCGTTAGCTGTAGTGGGTTTCCCCTTACCCGCGGCCGCACTCGTGATTACTGCCAACTCCTGCTCACGCTTCCTGACGCTGGTCGCGCACTGATGCTCGCACGCCCCGCCGGCCTGGCCGTGCGCGGCGGGGATCGCGCCCAACACCTCAGCTCAGCAGCTTGTCTATCGTGATCGGCAAGTCGCGCACGCGCTTGCCAGTGGCGTGGAATACGGCATTCGCGATCGCCGCCGCAGTGCCCACCACACCGATCTCACCCAGGCCCTTCACACCGATCGGGCTGGTCTTCTCGTCATGCTCGTCCACGAAGATGACCTCGATGTCGGGGATATCGGCGTTCACCGGCACGTGATACTCGGCGTAGTTGTGGTTCATGAACCGACCGAGGTTGTGGTCCGGCAACGACTCCTCGTGCAGTGCCATGCTGATGCCGAACACCACGCCGCCGATGATCTGGCTGCGTGCCGTCTTCGGGTTCAGGATCTTGCCGGCGGCCACGGCATCCACCAGCCGGGTGACGCGCACCACGCCCAGTTCCTCATCCACCCGCACCTCCACGAACACCGCGGAGTGGGTGTAGCTGGCGTAGCGCAGCTGGGTCAGCTTGCTCGGCGCGGCGCTCTCCTCGTGCTCGATCCGTTCCAGCCCCGCGGCGTGCATCACCTCGGTGATCGCCACCGACCGCGATGGGTCGGCGGTGGCGACGATCCGGCCACCGGTGAAGGCGATGTGGTCGAGGTCGGCACTGCCCAGCGGCGAGCCATCCATGCTGCGGGCGTGCTTGAACAGCTCCTGCCGCACAGCCAGGCAGGCGAGCTGCACCGCAGACCCGGCCGAGGCCGCCGTCCACGACCCACCCTCGACCGGGGAGGTCGGCAGGGAGGAGTCGCCGAGCCGCGTCGTCACCGCTTCCATCGACAGGCCGAGCGCGTCGGCGGCGATCTGCGTCAGGATGGTGTAGGTGCCGGTGCCGATGTCGGCCGAAGCGGTGGCGACCTCCAGACGCCCATCGGCCGTCAGCACGGCGCGGGCGCTGGTCTTCATCATCATCGCCTCCCAAACGCCGGACGACATGCCCCAACCGACCAGTTCCCGTCCCTCCCGCATGGATCGCGGCTCGTGCGATCGCCTGGCCCAACCGAAGCGCTCGGCGCCGACTTGGTAGGCGGCGCGCAGTTCCTTGCTGGTGAAGGGCTTCTTCTCGTTCTGGTCCGTGTCGGCATAATTCCTCAGCCGCAGCTCGAGCGGGTCAAGCTTCAGCGCGTATGCCATCTCGTCCATCGCGGACTCGAGGGCGAACACGCCGAGCGGCGCGCCGGGAGCCCGCATGTCCGCCGGCGAGTAGGTGTCGAGCTTGGCCAGCTTGTAGGACAGCTCGACGTTCGGGCAGTGGTAGAGTAGGCCCGACCAGTTCACCACCACCTCCTGATGGTCCTCGAACTGCGACGTCCCGGCGATCGCCTCGTGGCGGATCGCTTGCAGGATGCCGTCCGGGCCGGCGCTGAGGGCGATCCTGTTGATCGTCTCGGGACGGTAGCCGAAGGTGAACATCTGGTCGCGCGTCAGCTCCACCCGCACCGAGCGCTCCAGCGCCAGGGCTGCCATGACGGCGAGGAACAGCTGGTACTGTGGCCGCAGCCCGGAGCCGAAGCCTCCGCCGAGGTACGGGGTGAACACCCGGACGTTGTTCTTGGACAGGCCGAACACACCCGTAACGTAGCCCTGGCTGTTCTGCACGCCCTGGATCTTGTCATGCACCGTGATCTTACCGCCGCCCTCCCAGACCACCGTGGTGGCGTGCATCTCCATCGGGTTGTTGTGCTCCGGCACGGTCCTGTATTCGTGCTCCACCCGGTTCGGCGACGCTGCGAGCGCCGCCGTGGCGTCGCCGCGCGGCTTGGGCGGCGGCGCGATGCCGGTGCGCTTCTTCGGCGGCACGTAGGCGTGGGCCTGGGCTCGGTGCAGGTCGGTTTCATGCCCTTCGGCCTGATACTCCACCCGCACCAGCGAAGCCGCGTGGCGGGCGGCGGCGAAGGTCTCGGCCACCACCAGCGCCACCGGCTGTCCGCTGTAGAGGATGCGGTCGTCGTACAGCGGGCGGAACGGCGAACCTGGCGGGGCCACCTCGTCGCGATACTTGTAGTCGAACCAGGCCGTGCGCGGCCGGTTCTCGTGGGTGAACACCCGCAGCACGCCCGGCACGGCTTCAGCCGCGGCAGCGTCGATGCGCAGGATGCGTCCCTTGGCGATGGCGCCTGATACGACGTAGCCGTGCAGCAGCCCGGGGGCGTTGAACTCGGCGGCGTACTTGGCGGTGCCGGTCACCTTGACGCGGCCGTCCACCCGGCTGCGCGGACTGCCGACGTTGGGCTCGATGGTCAGTGACATTGGACCCTCACTGGATGCGCTTGTCGGTCTGCGACTGCGGCGTGCCGGCCATGGCGTGGCCAAGGGCTCGTACGATCGCGCGCCGCGCCAAGCTGATCTTGAAGTCGTTGTGGCCGTAGCCGCGGGCGCCGGCCAGGATCTGGTCGGCGGCGGCGGCGAAGCTCTCCGCGGTCGCAGGCCGGTCCCGCAGCGCCACCTCGGCCGCCACGTCGCGCCACGGCTTATGCGCCACGCCGCCCAGCGCCAGCCGCGCCTCGACGATGCGGTCGCCCTCCATGCGCAGCGCGGCCGCCACCGAAACCAGCGCGAACGCGTAGCTCAGCCGGTCCCGCAGCTTCAGGTAGGTGTGGTGGGCGGCGAAACCCTCGGCGGGCAGCTCGACGGCGGTGATCACCTCGCCGTGGGCCAGGGTGGCATCGAACTCCGGCGTGTCGCCCGGTAGGCGGTGGAAGTCCGCGAATGGGATTGCCCGCTCGCCGTTCGGGCCGGTGACATGCACGGTAGCCGCCAGCGCCGCCAGCGCCACGCACATGTCGGAAGGGTGGGTCGCGATGCAGTGCTCGCTGGTGCCCAGGATGGCGTGGATGCGGTTCACGCCGATGATGGCGGGGCAGCCGCTGCCAGGCTCACGCTTGTTGCAGGGCGTGGCCGGGTCATAGAAGTAGTAGCAGCGGGTGCGCTGCAGCAGGTTGCCACCCGTCGAAGCCGCGTTGCGCAGTTGGGGCGACGCCCCGGCCAGGATTGCGCTGGACAGCAGCGGATAGCGGTTGGCCACCTGGGGGTCGTAGGCGAGCCGGCTGTTGCTCACCAGCGCACCGACACGTAGGCCACCCGTCGGTGTCTCCTCGATCGCGTCAAGCCCGGGCAGCCTGGCGATGTCCACCAGCCGCGTCGGCTTCTCGACGTTGTACTTCATCAGATCGACGAGGTTGGTGCCGCCGGCGATGATCCGCGCCGCAGGCTCGGCTGTGACCTCGCGCACCGCCTCCGTCAGCCCAGCCGGCCGGGCGTAGGAGAAGCGGTTCACCGCACCGCCTCCACGCCCAGCACCTGCTCGATGGCGGCGACGATGTTCGGGTAGGCGCCGCAGCGGCAAACGTTGCCGCTCATCGCCTCGCGGATCTCAACGGCGGAGTGCGCCCGGCCCTCCTCGATCAAGCCGACTGCAGAGCAAAGCTGCCCCGGCGTGCAGTAGCCGCACTGGAAGGCGTCATGCTCGATGAACGCGTCCTGGATCGGGTGCAGCGCGCCATCCGCCCCGGATAGCCCTTCCACGGTGGTCACGCTCGCCCCGTCCTTGGTCACGGCGAGTATCAGGCAAGCGTTGATGCGCTGGCCGTCCAGCAGGACGGTGCAGGCACCGCATTGCCCATGATCGCAGCCCTTCTTCGTGCCCGTGAGGTCGAGATCCAGGCGGAGCAGGTCGAGCAGCGTCGTCCACGGCGCGACGGAGAGGTGCCGGGTCTGGCCGTTGATGGCCAGGGTGATGGAGATGTCTTCCATGTCGCTTCCGGTTTCCTGAGGGGTCGCGTGCGTCGCGCCGGAACGTTGCGCCTACAACTCCCACCGAATCAACGACTTCGTCGCCGCGATCGCAGAAGTGTAATCCTCACCCGGGTGTAAACGGCTCGCGTTGCATAGAGCTGCGCCGCCGCCATGATCGGCGTAGACACGCCGTGTTGCCGGACATCCATCAGCAGCAGGCTATGTTCTTGGACATCACCTAGTCAGAAAGTCTGCCAAGTCTGGAACCGGGTCGTCATCTATTTTGAATAACGGATGACATGCGGCCGACGCGGACCCGGCGGAAGGTGGGACGGGCCAGATAAGCAAGGGTCACGGCGACCATGACGCACCCGTCCGGGGCAGCCGGCCCTGATCGTCGATCACCCGGACCTGATGCGGCGGTTCCGGTCCCCAGCGCCAGAACACGACGTTGACGTCAGCCGCCCCGGCACCGGATGCGGAGCTCGGCACGATGACGCCGGAACAGCCATCTGCGATGAGGCGCTCGGTCAGCACCCAACTGGGCGGTACCTGGCCCTGGGTCGACAGGTCCTTCCAGGGGCAGGCCAGATCGACCGGCTCGATCCCGTGCGCCGACCTGGTCACCTGAGCGGTCAGGTCCAGCACATCGTCGCAATCGACGTCGTAGGCACACAACGTCATCGGCTGCGCCTTGAACGGAAACGCCTGCTGCGCCTCGAGCCACGCGGTTTCGAAGCGGAGCGCGGTGTAGAGGGCCGGCAGGCCGATCCGGTTGAAGCGGCCGCTGGTGGTGGCAGCGCCCGCCCCTAAGTCGGGGAGGAAGGACCAGCGAGGGTTATGTGCCCGGTAGACGGCCCGGGTCAGCCTCACGCATAGCCGCCGAGGGCGATCCCGGACAGGTAGCTGGTGACGTGCCGGGCTCGGCCCGCCCGAACGAGATCCTCCGCCGTCTGGTCCCCGAAGGCGGGGATCGGCTGCGAGCGGTACCAGGCGAAGGCCTGCGGCACCGAGCCGCACCAGGGCAGGATGCGGTTGATGATCTCCGTCACCTCGCGCAGCCGGGCCTGGGTCGCCGGCGCACGCAGGCGCGTCGTCTTGGACACGGACTCCCGCGCCAGCCCAGATGCGCTTGCCAGTTCGCTCCTCGTCACCCGGAGGATGGAGCTGAGCCGATCGGGCTCCACCACGCCATCGGCTCCGATGACGGAGGCAAGAAAGTCCGGCCGAGCCGGTGCAGACATTGCCTCACCGTTTGTCCTGGTCATGCGGCAATATATGCGCAACATCCGGCATGGTCCAGCACGACGGCATGCCGCCGCAGCATCACAGGAACTCGCCCCTGCGTATCCCCGGAACAGGTTGGCCCGCCGCACGTACTTCCGCACCGTCTCGACCCGCCGGTGCCGGCTCACCTCCATCATGCGCAGCACGTCGGCCCCGGCCTCGGCCGCACTGGTCAGGAAGCCGCGGCGCAGCGAGTGCCCGGCAAACTCGTCCGGGTCCAGCCCGGCCGCCTCGGCATGGCGCTTCACCACCAGCGTCACCAACTGCGGCGGCAGGGCCACGGCCGACACCCGCCCGTGCCGAGCTCGAGGCTGGTGCCGGACGTGCTCTACATGGGCGAGGGCACCATGCTGACCGCCGCCCTCGATCTGTGCCTTCACCTGGTCCGGCGCGATTGGGGCGCCACGCGGTCGCCAACTGGGTCGCCCGCCGCCTCCTCCTGGTACCCCCGCACTGGGACGGCGGCCGGATGTAGCACGTCGAGCGTCCGGTGGCGTGCGAGCGGACAACCGCATCACGGCTGGCCACCCTTCTGGGCCGGGTGCGGGCTGAATTGGAACAGCCCTGGCCGGTGGAGCGGCTTGCGGCGGAGGCGGCGACCAGCCCGCGCGGGCAGCACCGGCGCTTCCGCGAGGCAACCGGCCTCAGCCCGGGGTGCTAGCTATAGGCGGAGCGCCTGGCGCTGGCTGGCGCCAGCAAGCTCACCACCATGACGATGCTCAGCAAGGTGGTCAGGGTGACGGCGGCATTCGCGCCGATTACCAGCACCACCGTGGTGATGGCCGAGTTACCACAGTTCAAGTTGGCCAGGCCACCAAATCTGGCTCGGTTTGCGACGGCCCAAGTCGCCGAAGGCTCACCAAGGTATGTAGTGCCGACCTAAGGTAAGTTGTCGGTGATGAGAGTAACGTCGCCAAGAACCTGCTACCTAGAATGCCACCCACAGCGCATTTATGTTAGTCTAGAAGGTTACTAAGCGCTTGTTTCTACTGGCGCACCCGGAAAGACTCGAACTTCCAACCCCCAGATTCGTAGTCTGGTGCTCTATCCAATTGAGCTACGGGTGCATCGCCAGGACGGCGCGGTGTAGCGGAAGCCCCCCACGTCCGCAAGCCCGCCGTCAGTTACCGAAGGCGCGGCCGAGCGGGTGTTCAGCCGGTCGGGTCAGCGTCACGCGGGCGCGGCAGGCGGGTGTGCCGTAGACGCCGTCGATGCTGCGTCCATCCGGCGCCAGGGTGCCCTCGAACACCATCGGCAGCGGCTTGCGGTCGGCGTTGACGAGCTGCAGCTGCGCGTGCAGCCGCGTGCCGTCCGGCCGGCGATGCCCGTGCAACACGATCACGCCGCCGGACGGCAGGAACGACACGTCCTCCGTCCCCACCACCAGTCGTGCCGGCAGCGGTCCCGGGCAACGCCCGGCCTCGGTCACCAGGCGGCCGGCCCATTCGCCGACCGGATCGCCCGGCGTGCCGCCGCCGCACCCGCCGGTGAACCCTGCCAGCAGGAGGGCGGTCGTAATGCCAAGGCGGCGGGTCGGGCGGCAGGTATGCATCGTCGTGTTCTCCATCCGATCCCGGCCGGTCGGGGCCAGTCGCGGCGCTGGCCCCGGCCAGGCCCGGCCGGTATAGCAGCGCGATACGACACGATGGGTCGGCCTGGCGATCCCGCCCGCGCCGTCCCGCGCCGCACCCAGCCATCCGGGAGGGTATCCAGCACCATGAGCGAGCTCGAGGCCGTCCTGCATGCCGACCGGGTGCTGATCCTGGACTTCGGCAGCCAGGTGACGCAGCTGATCGCCCGGCGCGTGCGCGAAAGCGGCGTATACTGCGAGATCTGGCCGTACAGCGTCGATCCCGGGCGGATCAGCGGCTTCGGTGCGCGCGGCATCATCCTGTCGGGTGGTCCGGCCAGCGTGCTGGAGGAAGCGGCTCCCCGCGTCCCGGACGCGGTGTTCGCGCTGGGGGTGCCGGTGCTGGGCATCTGCTACGGCCAGCAGGCGATGTGCGCGCAGCTCGGTGGTACCGTGGAAACGCACGAGCATCGCGAGTTCGGCCGCGCCCACGTCGACGTGGTGGCCGACAGCGCGCTGCTGCGCGGCACCTGGGCGCCCGGTGCGCGTGAGCAGGTGTGGATGAGCCATGGCGACCGTGTCACCCAACTGCCGCCCGGTTTCCGGGCGGTGGCGGTGAGCGAGGGGGCGCCGTTCGCCGTCATCGCCGACGAGGCGCGCCGCCTCTACGGCGTGCAGTTCCACCCGGAGGTGGTGCATACGCCGCATGGGACGGCGCTGCTGCGAAACTTCACCCACGACGTGTCCGGCTGCGAGGGAGGCTGGACCATGGCCGGCTTCCGCGACATGGAGATCGCGCGCATCCGGGAGAAGGTGGGGCAGGGCCGGGTGATCTGCGGCCTGTCCGGTGGCGTCGACAGCTCGGTGGCCGCCGTGCTGATCCACGAGGCGATCGGCGACCAGCTCACCTGCATCTTCGTCGATCACGGCATGCTGCGCGCCGGCGAGGCGGACGAGGTAGTGCGCACCTTCCGCGACCGCCACAACATCCGGCTGATCCACCGCGACGCGTCCGACCTGTTCCTGGGTGCGCTTGCCGGCGTCACCGACCCGGAGACCAAGCGCAAGACCATCGGCCGGCTGTTCGTGGAGGTGTTCGACGCCGAGGCGCATGCGCTGGGCGGCGCCGACTTCCTGGCCCAGGGCACGCTGTATCCGGACGTGATCGAGAGCGTGTCGCACACCGGCGGCCCGTCGGTGACCATCAAGAGCCACCACAACGTGGGCGGCCTGCCGGAGACCATGCGCATGCGGCTGGTCGAACCGCTGCGCGAGCTGTTCAAGGACGAGGTGCGGGTGCTCGGCCGCGAATTGGGCCTGCCCGACCACATCGTCGGCCGCCATCCGTTCCCGGGGCCCGGCCTGGCGATCCGCATCCCGGGTGACGTGGACCGAGCCAAGCTGGACCTGTTGCGCCGGGTGGACGCGATCTTCCTGGAGGAGATCCGCGGCGCCGGCCTCTACGACGCGATCTGGCAGGCCTTCGCGGTGCTGCTGCCGGTGCGCACCGTGGGTGTGATGGGCGATGGCCGCACCTACGACCAGGCCTGCGTTCTGCGCGCGGTCACCAGCACGGACGGCATGACCGCGGAGGTCTACCCGTTCGACATGGGCTTCCTGAACCGCGTCGCCGGCCGCATCGTCAACGAGGTGCGCGGCATCAATCGCGTGACCTACGACATCACCTCCAAGCCGCCCGGGACCATCGAGTGGGAGTGACGGAAGCCGGCGGCATTGGGCGGAGAATGGCGTGATTACCGGAAGATCGGCGGATCATCCTCGGATGAACGGATGAGGGCGTGAAAGCAGCGCTTCGACTTATAAGGTCGACCGGTTTCCATGAATTTTGATCATGATAATTTAGAATGGGATACAGGTAGAAATTTACAGGTATCCAAACGCGCGATGTGATCCTCCCGTCAAGCATGTTGATCAATCACGGCACTGCGCGACGGGATAACGCACTCCTCAAAGACATCGATATAAACCGCTCCGTTCCAAGCAGCTCTCACCGACAAGATTCCAGCTAGTCGACGCGCACGGCGATACCCTGCAATGTCGACCTTGCCGGAACGGGCTTGCGCGGCCTGCATACATCTCGATCAGGTTGGTGGGATCATACAGGATCGGGTAGACGCACGCCCGTTTGATGATGAAGCGGTAGTGACAGACACCGGATGTGAGCGGGTGTGAACGCGTACAGGGTGGACGCATGATCGGAGGCGCGATGGACGGTCACGCCCAGCGCGATCTCTGCAGAAAAGCCAACATGCACATGACGGCCGTTGCGAACTCCACCCCCTTGCCCTGCACGTGCGGCCTCACCGCGCCCGGATCGACCCCAAGCGCACACAAGCCGTCCATCGACGAGCGCAACAGCCGCCGTCCGTGCTTGGGCACCCGACCCTGCATTGCAGCAGGTGTCGACCACAACGAGCGTCTCGCCCTGCGGATCAGCCAGACATCATGTCCCACGTCTACTCGTGTGGTTCGACACCAATCTCCACCGCCCCTCGCAGGAGCGCATCGGCCTCGGCCTACCCGATGGCGTGGATCTCGTACTGCCGGACCATGCTGGGCAATTATTTGGTGACCTCGAGCACCGCCTGGGCGAAGGCGTCGGGCGCCTCCTGCGGCAGGTTGTGGCCGACGCTTGGCAGCCTCGTCAGTCGCCGCAGCTGCGTGAAACGTGGGGTCACCGTCCCGGACGGCTGGGGTGGATCGACCCCGTCGTCGGCACCGCAGAGCGCGATCGTCGGCACGGTGATGGGTGGCTCGGCGGAGAGACGCCGTTCCACCTCCTCGAACCGCGGGTCACCGGCAACCGCGCCGATGCGATAGCGGTACGAATGCAGCACGACTGCGACGAAGTCGGGGTTATCGAAGGCCGCCGCGCTCCGATTGAAGGCGGCGGCGTCGAATGCCCAGGTCGGTGAGAAGTCCGCCCACAACGCCCGGCAATATCCCCGCCGGTCCCCGGTCAGCGCTGCCCGGCCCCGCTCCGAGTTGAGGTAGAACCAGTACCAGTGCCGCCGTTCCGCGTCGGGCGCGATCGGCCTGGCGGCGGTGGCGCCGTTCTGGATGTTGTATGGCGTCCCGCAGGTCACTAGCCCGCGCACCCGCTCGGGCGACAGTGCGGCGACGACGCAGGCCGCCCGCCCGCCCCAATCGTAGCCGGCCAGGACCGCGGATCCGATGCCGAGCGTGGTCATGAACGCGGTCAGGTCGGCGCCGAGCGCGGCCTGCTGGCCGGATCGGAAGGTGTCGCCGCTCCGGAACCGGGTCGGCCCGTAGCCGCGCAGGAAGGGCGAGAGGCAGCGCAGGCCCGCCTGTGCCAGCCGTGCCGCCGCGATGTCGTAGGCGTGCGCGTCGTAGGGGAAGCCGTGCAGCAGGATCACGGGCATGCCGTCGACAGGACCCTGCTCCAGATACGCGACGTTGAGATCTCCGGCTTGAACGTGCTTCATGGTCGACTTCGTGGTTGATGACGCATGGCGTGATTTGCCAGCGAATGCGCGGGCAATGCTGACGATGGGCATGGTCATGCCCGCAAGGACCGATCGTCGCATGAGGATCATGCCGCTGCTTCTCCCGTTCCCCCTGCTCTAGCATACGGGCGGCACGAAGCCCCGAGGCAACGGTCGAGCTGGAGATCCACGGCATGCCGGACGCTCGACGGGGCCGGATGGTGACAACATCTCGCTTCGAAGAGGCGCGCGACGGCCGCATTTCACCCAGCGCGACTGGCAGATTTCCCGGACGCTGCTCCTGCTGGGAGGGAGTCCTACGCACCTGATCGATGCGTCCGAGCGGGACACCGGTGTCATTGTGAAAATCGATGGCCATCGGAGGCCGATGATATGGCGTGCGCGCCGATGATGGTGCCGACACTCGGAATTGAACCGAGGACCTACTGATTACGAATTGGCGGAGGAGCGTCCGGCAGCGTCCCGGATCGTTTGCGGGGCATCATCCAACCCGCTGTCACCATTGACAAAGTAACTTACGCCCACTGATTTTCGTCCGGTCGGGTCCCGTGGTGTCGATGCCCTGGTGATGCCCCAGTGATGCCCCGGAGGACCTACGGATGCCCGCGAAGCTCACGGATACCGCCATCGGCGCGGTCACGAAGCAGGCCGCAGAGGAGGGGGTTCGGAAGGAGATCGCCGACCCTGCGCTCCCTGGCCTTCGGCTGCGGATAACGCCGACCGGGACGCGAACGTGGGTGTTGGGCGGCCGTGATGCCGATGGCCGCGCTCGGCGCTTCCAACTCGGCTCCTATCCGGCCATGGGGATCGCCGATGCCCGCGAGGCCGCCCGCTCCCTGCGCCAACGGGTCCGGCATGAAGGCGCCGATCCGGTCCGAGAGGCGCGGCAGCGGCGACAGGTGACGAAGGACGCCGCCGCCGGGGTCGGCACGCTGGGCGCGCTGGTGTCATCCTACGAGAAGCAGCACGGGGCGCGGTTGAAGCGGTGGGGCGAGTGTGACCGCCGCATCCGCTCGGTGTTCGGGAGCCTGATCGACCGGCCGCTGGCCAATCTGCGCCGGGGTGAGATGCAACTGGCGGCGGACGAGTGGCCGGCGGCGGGCTCGGCCTCGGCGGCGGTGCGCTACGTTAAGCCGATCCTGAAATGGGCGGCGGACCGCGAGCTTTGCGGGCCTGAGCTTACCCTCCTACGCCAGCCGCAGCCGGTCGGGCGCAGGGAGCGGGTGTTGAGCCGGGATGAACTGGCGGCGCTGCTGCCGAAGCTCGTGGCGTCCGCCAGCCCCTACGCCGCGGCCATGCGGCTGATCCTGCTGACCGCCTGCCGCCGGGAGGAAGTGTCCTCCGCGACATGGGCGGACGTAAACCTGGCCGCGGCGACCTGGCGCATCCCGGAGACGAAGAACGGCCGGCCCCATACCGTGCCCCTGTCCGATCAGGCGGCGGCTGTCATCCGGGCGCAGCGGCTGAAGGATGACGGCGAGCCTGCGCCCTTCGCGCCCGTGTTCCGCGCCAAGGGCGGCGGGACGCTGGACGCCTGGGATAAGGCAACGAAGGTGCTGCAAGAGGCGTCCGGAGTCGTTGGTTGGCACCGGCACGACCTTCGGCGCACCGCCGCGACGATGATGGGTGAGCTAGGGGAGCCGCCGCACGTGATCGAGGCGGCCCTGAACCACGCGGCGATCCACTCCCAGCTTGCAGCCACCTACAACCGCAGCCGCTACCAGCCGGAGGTTCACGCTGCGCTGCAACGGCTGGCCGATGCGCTGGACGGTATCCAGGCAGCCGCCGCGAAGGTGGTGACGCTGCTGCCTCGGACTGCATAGCAGCGGCACCGTGTAGCGGCAGGTGGCATAAGCAAGAACCCGTCAGGAAGGCGGCGAAAGATCGTGTGACCAATGCATGATCTTTCAGAACTAATCAGGAGTTTTTAATATAAAAGAGCATATCTATATGAGAGAGGTAGGGGAACATAGTGTTCCCTACTACAGTGAACATGATGTTCACAAGAGTCGAAACACAGGTGACATAATGTCCCCTCCACCCGGAATATATTCCCTCAATCAGTCTGATGGCTACTTGTGAAATCCCATGGTGTCTCAGGTTGGGACAGATATGATCCGTCGCGCCCGGTTAAGGATTGGGAAGTGACCATCAACCCCCCTAATATGACTACCAGCGCAGTCCAAGTGAGCCGCATCCTGTCGGAGCCGGTCCCGCCTGCGTTCTTTGGAGTGCGCGCAGCAGTAGCCTATTCGGGCATGACCCGTTCCAGACTTTACTGCCTTCTAAAAGCCGGCGAAGTGCGTGCCGTTAAGGTCGGGATCAGGACCTTGGTGTGCCGCCATTCACTCGATCGGTTCTTGCAAAACCTGCCGGAATGGCAAGGCGTCGGCGCCCCATCACGGCTCCAACCATCAATGGACGCCCGCGCCGCCGACTGAGCAACCCTGTTGCGCCCTTGCAGCCGCCGGTGATGCCGCGCAGCCAGATGGCGCTGGAGCCTCCCATGCCCACTCATTTCTTGCCCCACGCAATCCATCTACCCGAGGGCTATCCAGAAGGCTTCCACCAGCAGGGCGATGGGCTCTACTGCACCATCGCACGCCGTAAAAATGTGATCGAGCGGCGGCAACGTATCGCGGACCCTGTTTGGGCACGCCGATACACGCGGAGCGGGCTGCTTGTGCTGGACAGCCCCCGCCTTCCTTGCGGGGGGCTACGTGTTAGCCGGCACGCGCCAATCCACGAGATCGCGCTTACCCTGCACCGGCTTGGGATTGCGATAGCACAGGACTGCCTTTTTGACATCCAGCAGTGGGTTTCGCTGGTGGAGCCGAACCAGCGCTCCGGCTGGATGCGATGCGAGGAGATCGCTGCATGACCACAGACCCGAAGCTGCCATCCGGCCCCGTCGCGCAGCCTTTCGACGCCCGGACAGCCGGCCGTGCCGACTATCGAACGGCCCGGGATGAACTGGTTGCGGCCAGCCGGCGCCGAACCATGCAGCCTACGCCAGTGCAGGATGTCCTGGCTGCGGTGTCTGCCCCGACCGGTGCCGAGCTAGGGACCACCAGTGCCGGCGCTTCTACGCCAGCGGTCGCGATGAAGCCTGAACGGGTGCCGGCCCTCAATCTGCCGGCTGCCGAGTATGCCTCGGCCTTGGCTAAGGCGGTCCCGGGATACCGGCGCCGCTAAGCCTGTTCTCATCCTAAATCCGGAGTCTGGAGACGTGAGAACTGTTGAAGCCTTCCGCCAGCGGCTTCGCGACATTGCCCCCCGGCCGATCGGCGGGAGTGCGGCGGCTGCAAACCCCGCTGCCGGCACCACCGTCACCGCCCTGCTGCTGTCGGTCATGGTGCTGCGGTGCTGTGCGGTTGGCAGCGACGGCCAGCTTCGCACTCAACATCCTTGAAGCTAGCCACGCCGACATGTCGATCAACGCAGGCGGACATCTGCTTGTGACTGCGCCCGATCAAGTCGAAGCGGCCTACCTGCTTGTCAGTGGCGGGCAAATCGACATCACGCCGGGCGCCGTATCGTAATCCCTGACCATCAATTCCTGAGAGACCATGACCAGCAACTCGGAAATACAAGCTCTCTATCTTCGAGCACGCGCCCGAAATGGTGCTTGGTCGGTCGTCGATCCCACTCATCAGACGGCTATAGGCAGGCTTGGGGCCATAGAACACGCGCTCTCGGCTCAGGCCATCTCCCAAAAGGATGCCGACCGACAGCGGGATGCCCTACTCCGGGATCATGTCGCATGGCTGCGCCAAATCGCTGATGCGCCGGAGCCTTGTCTCCACGGGCTGTTGTATCCCCCGGCGCCCGCTGTCGAGATCACACGGGCGCAGCGCGCCAGCCATGCCATCGACCAAGCACGGCGCGAGGGTATCCAGCTTTCGAGCCCGCGGCTTGGTGTGATCGAGGCGGTGCCGCGAAGCAAGATCGGGCAGCCGCTGCGCGACTTGCTGCGGGACTATGCGGACGAGATCAGCGTCGGCCTCCGCAGCGAGATCGAAACCTTCGGAGCATCTACACCGGAGCCGGCGAGCGCGACCTGATACGGAAAGCCGCATGAACGACAATCTCGAGAATTTCTATGCCGAGCATCTCGCAGCGGAAGCGCCGCCCGGATGGGATGCGAGCGCTGCCCCCATGATTCCGGATGGATGGCATGCTTACTATGAGCCTGAGCCGGAGGACAGCCCTCCGGCACCCGCCGCGCTGGCCGGCGGCGGCTTTACCTGGCGTGATGGGTTCGCTCAGAACGCCGACTACGTGCTGCAGCGGCAGGTCGCCAGCAAAAGGACCGATCCGAAGACCGGCGAGCCGATCATCCATCTTCAAGACATTGCCGGGCCGTTCCAGGTTCTCGCGGGCCTCAAGGCTGCCGATGGTCAGCGCCGCACCCGGCTGCGGTGGCGTGACGCTGGCCGGGCAGTGCAGTCCGCGGACATTTCCCTAGATGGGCTGCTTAACCCTCGATCGGACGAGCTCAAGGCTCTGTTCCGCCGGGACTTCCCTGTGCGGCCGGGTCGGGAAGCTGAGTTCTGTGCGGCCGTGAGGCGGCTGCAATTTGCCTCCATCATCCGATCGGTCGAGACGGGCGGCTGGCAGGACCTACAGCACGTTGGCGGTCAGCCGTTCTACGTCACGGCAGCGGGCAAGGCGATCGGCGCAGCGGAGCGAATCGACCTAGCGGCACCTTCCGCCCAGCCAGGCGAGTTCGCCACCATCGGCACCGGCGCAGGCTGGGATGAGACGGTCGGCCGATGGGCGGTCGGAAACTCCTTGCTCGGGTTCTTCATCGCGGCAGCCCTCGCTGCGCCGCTGCTCAAGGTGGTCAGCGAGCCTGGTGGGATGCTCCACGCCTACGGCCCGACCGGTGCCGGCAAGTCCACCCTGTTGCGGGCAGCGGCGAGCGTATGGGGCCGCGGATCGGCACATATGCGTTCCTGGCACGCGACCGCGAACGGGCTGGAAGCCTTGTTCGCCAACACGCATGACTCCCTTGTGCTGTTGGATGAGATGCGCCCCTCCCGAGGCGACGCGGACCGGATCTCGGACGTTGTGTTCCAGCTCGGAAATGGCCTGTCCACCGGTCGGATGAACAAGGAAAGGCGCCAGGATGAGATGCGAACCTGGACCATCCTTGGCCTTTCAACCGGTGAAATGGGGCTTGTGGAAGCATCGCGGCGGTCCCGGAACCCGCTCAAGGGCGGTGCCGAGGCCCGTTGCATCGGCTTCCCAGCCGACGCCGGAGCCGGCCATGGCATCTACCTGGACCTGCACGGGGCGGCGTCGGACAACCAGCTTTCCCGCTCCATCTCGGCTGCCTGCGAGCAGCACGCTGGCCATCACGGACTCCTGTTTCTACAGGCGGTGGTCGCGGCGCTGCACGACGATGCCGACGGTTTCCGAGCCGATGTCGAAGCTTTCCGAACCGCGTTCATCACCCGCGAGGTCGGCGACAACCGGGACTTGCTGCGGGTCGCCTCCAAGTTCGCCTTGGTCGCGTTCGCTGGGGACTACGCCACCCGCAAGGGCATCCTCCATTGGCCGGAGGGGGAAGCCGTGGCAGCGGCCTCCGCTTGCCTGCGCGCCTTCCTGGCAGCACGCGGCACCACCGGTAGCCTTGATGACAAAGCCGCGGTGGAGGCGCTGGAGTCCTACCTCCTCGCCCATCCAGGGGAGTTCCCGGTGCTCGACGCGCAGGGGGTGGGGCTGGCTCCGACCAACGCCACCCGTCATAGCGGCTGGCGGCGACCCGGCCCAGATGGGATCGAGTATGCCATCTTCGCTACAGCGTGGGCCGACATATTGGCCGATCACAAGCCGACCGCCACCGCCCAGATGCTGAAGCGGGCCGGGCTGCACCACGCAGCGCAACGTAGCTTGGGTGGCGTCAAAGCCCGCTACCACGTTGTGCCGGATGGCATCGCGCGCCGGTTCCTTGATCGTATGGGAGGGGATGAGCGGTAGGTCAGTGTCCCAAAATCCCAAGCTGGGAACTGACTTAGCCCTACCTGCTCAAGAGGAAGTCAGTTTCAGCGGAAAGTCCCGAAAGAATAACCCATTGTAATCGTTGGAACATCCCAAAATCCCAAATCCGACATTGTAGAGTTCTAAAATGGTATTCTCTCCTTCTTCCATTTATACCCTTCGTTTGGAAGAGAGTAGCTGGGATTTTGGGAAGGATGCCGGCACCGGGTCGTGTCGACGCGCCTGGAGACCCTTGGCCAAGTGACTTCGGTTTTGCCGTGGGGCTTAAGCCAATCGCGAAGGCCGCGCCGGGGCTGGGTTGGGGCACCGATCTGACAGCGAACCCAACACATCCCCCGCGCGCGTATGATAGGTCAACACTGTTGCCCTATCCGTTCCAGCTGGCGCCTCTCCGCAAGCACATCGGCCGGCGCCTGCCTCGATGATACGGCTGCCCTGCGCCTCCATGGTTCCGGCCCCACCGCAGCCTATCCTCTCCGCTTTCGGGTTTCCCGCCGTCAGCAGCCTCCGGGCTGCCGCCCGGTAGGGGTGGACCGGTCAGCCCGTCCACCCACTTCCAGGCTACTTTCTAGGCCAGGGGAAAGTAAGGTTAGCTTGGGCAGGGGCTAGGCCGCTTCCCCCAGCAGCCGATAGACGCTGGCCCGTCCGATGCCAAGCTGGCGCGAGATCGCCACCGCACCATGCCCCTGCGCGTGAAGCTGGCGCACCTTCTCGGCGTCGATCGACGGCTTGCGGCCGGTATAGACGCCGCGGCCCTTGGCGGCCTCAATGCCTTCTAGCTGGCGTTCCCTACGCAGGTTCGTCTCAAACTCGGCGAACACCCCCAGCATGTCGAGGAACGCCTTGCCGGCCGCGGTGCTGGTGTCCACCGGCTGTTCGGTGCAGCGCAGGGCGGCCCCCTTCGCCCGTAGCTCGGCGATGATCGTCTGTAGGTCCGCAATCGACCGGGCGAGGCGGTCGATCCGCGTCACCACCAGCACGTCACCCTTGCGGATGAAGTCGAGAAGGGTCCGCAGTTCGGTCCGGCCCTTCGTGCTGCTGCCGGATGCGGTCTCGGCGCGGATCACGGTGCAGCCCGCTGCTTCCAAAGTAGTCCGCTGTAGCGCCAGATCCTGATCGGTGGTGCTGACGCGGGCATATCCATAAATCGAGGCCATAGCGTGTCCGATCTGTCTCGTATGGGTCTATACCATCCTCTTGTGGCGTCTCGGAACTAAGGAGTCAACCTTAAAAAGACAGGAAGATGCTGGCTTTCAGTGTCTCGCCGAAACGTGCTGATGGGGTATACCCTTTTAAGACCATAGTGGAGCTTATTGATTGGATTTCTCTCGGTTTGGTGCTCTCAACCGTATCTCAAGTTAGTTTCCTTCAACGGGATGAAAATGACATATCGAGATACGGCAACGCTACTTATATCATGTGTTGCGCTTGGATTATCATGTGCCAACCTGATCTTAAACTTCTTCTACAAGAAGCATCACCTGCATGCAGCGATAGTATTTGGATCTCCAATACTAGGTCCAAATGCTGTTTGGACAACCTTAGAAGATATGCCTGTCGGCCTAATATTGATCAACAATGGTGATTTCGGCGAAACTCTTATCGAGGCAAGGATTGAAATCGGGCAGCCTGATCTTCCTGGGGCGTCGCACAAGGGATTAGAATGGAAAATAGTAAAAGCTGGAGAAACCGAGTCATTCAGCATGAAATTATCTCTTGATTTTGTTGTAAATCAACTGAAGCTGGGTTCGGGTAAATGGATCAATGATGGTCGAACTATCAAGTTCGTTCCATCTAAAGAAGAATTTAGAGGTAAAACCGAACTGGTACTCACTATGGTGACGCATGTAATCGGTCGTGATGGGCAAACTTATTGCCAACGGAGACCTGTTGGATCAGCTTCCATCTGGCCGGAGATGATGCCGCTTGAAGCACCTCCTCAAGTTAATTTTCGACCGGCTGCTGTGAGTGGTGCCTACTCACTACTGCCGCCTAGCCAAAATCGGTTGTTTTCTAAATTAATGGGTTTGCTGAGAAGGACTTTCTTTCGAAGAAGAAAGTAGTAA
>CAXUBN010000003.1:0-39530 GCA_964249255.1 uncultured Acetobacteraceae bacterium
GCCAGGCCAGGCTTGATGTGGAACATGATGTCACCCGCCATCAACACACCCCCCCATGGGTCGGCCGTTTGCCAAAGCTCGTCTCGATGCCACTCGATGACCACCGTCGCACCCATTCGAGATCTCGATCGCAACGATGATACGGGATGACCCGCAAGCCATCCCCGATGCCACGATGGTGACGCCTCTCCGTCCACCGAAATGGCATGTCGGGAACATGGCCGCAATATTGACGCTCCTCTCATAATGAGATAGCTCTCACATGCTCAGAGTGGCCAATCCGCTTCCGACATGCAGCGCAGCTGCGGCCGAACCGGGTCCAGAAGCCGCAGGCAGGGACATCTCGTACCGGGCGAACCCAGCTCCCGGTGCAGGATATGAACGTCAAGGAGAGGGTTCGATGCACGACCACATCCCGATCTTGATCTAGACCGGTGACGCCGGCAGGCGACTTTCACGATCCATAGGTTGCGGCGGAAGGACATTGTCGTTCCGATCTGAACGTTTTTGAAATGGTTGAACGCCTGACGCGATGTGCCTCGCGCCTTGACATTGACGCAAGCCTGTCATGGGCGGACGTCTGTTCCCGCCCCGCCACCTTGGAACAGCATCATCTGCCGTGCCGAATCGGATGTGTATCCGGAACGATCAAGAGGATGGCGCTGGCACCGCTTGATGCCCCCTCACCAATCAGAAGGCTGGTGCAACAACAAACCAGCCACATAGGAGGATCTCGTGAACAAGACATCGACCGGCTCAAAGCCTGCACTCGGACTGCCTGATCCGGTCACGATCCCGTCCTGGCCGCTGCTCGCCGTGGCCCTGGTCGCATCCGGGGGATTGGCGGGATCCGCTCGTGCGGCCGATCCGTCTGCCGGAGCGCAGGATACCCAACACGCGCAGGCCACCGCGGCGGCAACCCCGCAGCCCCTGTCGAGCGCGCAGACCTGGTTGAGCCAGGCGACGGCGCCCGATCTGGCATCCGATATCCAGCTGGCGCAGGCTGCCGGACAAGGCGCGCTGCAGGGCGCGATCGGCGCCGGGCAGCCGTCGCCGAGCGCACAGACCGGACCCAGCCAGCCGACCCCACCGGTCGCCGGGGCCGGCGGCGGCGGCGGGGCCGCGGCCTACTCGATCAACCCGTCGCCGCCCGCGTTCAAGAACCCCTATGCCCTGGCCGACAGCCTGAAGTACAAGGGATGGATCGTGCCGCTGCCCGGCGCGCTCGATACCCTCGACCAGGGTCTGTTCGGCATCCGCAACACCCTGGCCCAGAACGGCATCAGCTACTTCGGCTTCTCGACCACTACGTATCAGGATAACATCATCAGGCACGGGCTT
Organism: uncultured Acetobacteraceae bacterium; assembly: GCA_964249255.1. Taxonomy (GTDB): domain Bacteria; phylum Pseudomonadota; class Alphaproteobacteria; order Acetobacterales; family Acetobacteraceae; genus Lichenicola. The sequence continues at coordinate 1,342 of CAXUBN010000003.1, forward strand.
CCGGCCGGAAACCAGTTCGGTCCCCATAGCAGGGACCTGCAGTCCTATGCCGGCCAGTTGCCGACCTATACCACGGCCAACACCATCTTCCTGATGTACGACCTCGCCCGTTACGGCATTCCCGACGGCCAGATCGCGATCGCCGGCTCCCTCCTGCAGACCAACTGGGAGCCGGGCGATCCCAACGGCATCAACGTGGGCCAGATCAGCTACTACCAGACGGCCTTCAACAGGCTGCTGGAGATCAAGGTGGGCTATCTCACCAACAACCTCGAGTATCTGGGAACCCAGATCGGCGGCAACATCGGCGCCGGCCTGTTCGGCGTCAGCGCCGCCATCCCGTTCGAGGAAGGACAGAACCTCGGCTCCTTCCCCACGCCTGCCGCGAACGTCAAGGTGAACCTTCCCGACCATCTTTACACCAAACTCGGGGTGCAGCGGGGAACCAGCCCCGATGGCCTCACGGCGGAGCGCCTGGAGAACCCGACGTCGATCCGCTTCACGGGGCCGAACGACGGGGTCGTGGTGATCGACGAGACGGGATACCGGGTCAACGCGGCGCCGGGCCAGATGTCGACCTGGATCCGCGGCGCCGCCAACTACACCTCGAGTCGGTACACCAACTTCTCGACCTTCGAGCGCCAGCAGCCCAACTATGGGCTCTACCTCCTCGGCGATCGCCAGATCATCAAGACCGCGCCGCACGGCGGGCCCCGCACGGCCTTCGACGGCCTCTACGTCGGCTTCTCGGCGATGTTCGCGCCCAAGTACCTGAACGCCTTCAGCCAGTACTATGAGGGACGCGTCTACGGCTTCGGGCTGATCCCGGGGCGGCCGTTCGACCTCACCAGCTTCGCGTGGGACCAGAACGTGTTCAGCAAGGTCCTGGTCAACGAGGGTCGCCTCTTCGGCCAGCTGACGCACACCAACGCCAACACCTTCACGGGGTCCTACAACATCCACGTCGTGCACGGCGTCAACGTCGCCATCGGGCTGAGCTACACCGATCATCCGGTGCCGATCACCTACACCAGCAACTCCGGCAGCTCCCTCAGCGTCCTGACCAACCTCTTCATCTGGCTGTAGGCGACCCATCGTCCGGTCGGCGTGGAACCTCGACGAGGGGCACACGCCGCCTAGGCGGGTCGGACGCATCGCCCACCCTGGCCCGGCACCACCGCACGGCCTCGCGACGGCACGATCATGAACGGAAGACGTCCGCATGAAACGTTGGCTTACCCTTCTGGGATGCTTCATCGGGATGGGCGTTGCGACCCCCGCCATCCTGTTGCAGCCGATGGGCCTGTTTCTGAAGCCCGTGACGGCGGAGTTCGGGTGGTCCCGAACCCAGTTCTCGTTGATCCTCTCGACCGCGGCCCTGTTCAACGCCCTCGTCATGCCGGTTGCCGGGTATCTCGTCGACCGATACGGCGCGCGCCGGGTCGCCATCATGGGTACCACGCTCGGATGCGGCAGCTACGCGATGCTGTCGCTGGCCGGTTCCTATGGCGGGTTCATCGCGGTCACGGCCCTGGCCGTGGCCATGGGGACCCTGGCGAGCTACCCCGCCTTCATGGGGCTGGCGCAGCGTTGGTTCGACAAGCGGCTCGGCATGGCGTTGGCCATCACCTCGACCGGCCTGGCGGTCGGGGTCGCCGGCTTCTCCTTCCTCATCACCATGACGATCAGGCTGCATGGCTGGAGGACGGCCGTTCTCGCCGTCAGCCTGGTCGCCCTTGCCATCGGCATCGTCAACCTCCTCGCGCTGGTGCGCGAGAACCGTGGGCCGATCCCGGCGGCGGAGCGTCGCGACGAGACGGTCCGGACCGATGACGGCCTGTCGCTGGTCCAGGCCCTGCGCACGTGGGACTTCTGGCTGTATGCCGCCTCGTTCTCGCTGGTCATCCTGGCGGTGGTGGGATGCAACTTCCATCTCCCCGCATTGCTGTCCGACCATGGTGCCTCCCCCCGCATGATCGCCTCGGTGGTCGCGATCGGATCGGCCGGATCGTTGTTCGGACGGCTGTTCACCGGGATCATGCTTGACCGCTTTCCCGTGCGCGGCGTCGCCGGCGTGTTCCTGCTGGGCCAGGTGATCGGTTTCCTCCTCCTGCTGGACGGGCTGCGGTGGGCATTGCCGGCAGGTTTCCTGCTGGGAGCGATCCAGGGTGCCGAGATCGACGTGATGGGCTATGTCGTCGTGCGCCGCTTCGGGCGGCTGGCCTATTCGCGGATCATGGGAACCTGCTTCGGCATCACCCTGGTCGGGGCCATCATCGGCCCGATCGTGATGGCGGTCATCTTCGACCGATTCAGATCCTACGACATCGGGCTGATGGTGTTTCCGGTGTTCCCGGTGCTGGCGTTCGGCCTGCTCTGCCGGGCCCGGTCCTCCCGGCGTGAACCCGACGCGTCCCCATTCGCCGGGCCCGCGGTCGGGATCGCGCGCTGACATCCGGCCAGCTCGGCCCCAAGGCATCATCCGCCGACCGTCAGCCAGCCCCCGTTCCACCACGGTGCCGGGGGAGGCTGAGGGCGGGCGTCAACCGCCCAAAATCGGAAGCTGGAGATAGGACGGACGCGATCCTCCAGTATGGACGACGTGCTGTCCCCGGTTCGCCGGCACATGGTCCTCCACCATCGGCATCATCGGTCCCAGCAGGTTGCGGGCGCCGATCACCAGCCGCAGCTGCTCGCCCGCGCGGAACAGCAGCCCGATCGGCGACAGGTCGATCTCAACCTCCGCGACCTCACTAGGCGCCAGCTTCTCGACCCGGTCGAAGCTGTGCGCCGGGACGGCATCGGTCGACAGCATCTCGTCCAGATGTCGCGCCGACACGCGCAGGCGGCCATTCGCTCCCTTGTAGCGCAGGATCGACGAGCCGCGCTCGGTCAGATCGAGCATCCTGGCGCTCTGGTTGGGCACCGTGATCTGCTGGAGGTGGCTGCCATGGGCATCCAGCTTCTGGACGAGGACAAAGAGGTCCATGTCGTCCGCCCCCTTGGCCTCGACCCAAAGCCGGACCTTGGGATATCCGACCATGACGGTTTCGGTCTCGAAGCGGATCACGAAGGATATCAGGCGCGGCTCGGTCTCGCTGTCATAGGCTGCCGACACGTCCCTGGGCGGCACCTCCCGCGTCAGGGCCCGCGACGTGCCGTCGAGGTAGTACCGCACATAGGTCACGCCGTCGGGAGGGAATTGGTCAGCCGGCTGGTTGACGCGATCACCGCCGGCGAGATCGAGCACCGCATAGCGGACTCGCGGCGTGTCCTCCCACCCGTTCTCCGCGTCTCTCAGGTAACGGTCGAAGAAGCGACGCAGGTCCTCGACGTTCGCGTGGTCGTAGTAGTCGGGCCATTCCTGCGTGTTATGGATACGAAGCCACTTGTACTCTGAACTGATCCGTCGCCATCCCCGGAACGTGCCCATCGTGTGCAGGGTGTTGGAGTAGCTCGCCACGACGTAGGTCGGAACCGTGACCCTGTCGAAGCGCGCCACCTTGTCCTCCCACAGGGCGTTGACGAGCGGGAAGCGCTCGGCCTCGGCGACGACGTCCTCCCGCCTGTTCTTGCCGGCATAGGCTTGGCGGAGCCGTGCGGCGAAGCCGAAGTCAGGCATCCCGCCCCGCAGGACGAGGTCGCGATACACGTCGCTGAAGCCCTCGACCGGATTGATCGCCGCCAGGTGCGGAGGCTGCTCGGCGGCGGTGAACCATTGGGCGTGCGCCAGGTACGATGTGCCGCTCATGCCCACCTTGCCGGTGCACCAGTCCTGACCGGCAAGCCATTCGATCAGGTCATGGCAGTCCTGGCCTTCACGGGTGCCGAACATGTCGCTGTCACCCTCGGAATGGGCGATGCCGCGCGGATCGGGATTGCAGATCGCATAGCCGTGCGCGCACCAGTAAGCGGGATCGGGAGCCTCGAACTTCTCCAATCCGGACACCAGCCCGGAGCTGATGCCGAGACTGGCGAACAGCATCGTGACCATGGAAGACGTGCCCTGGCTCTTGCCATAGGGACTCCAGGCGACGAGGACGGGCATCTTCTCGACACCTGCCGGGCGAAAGATGTCGACATAGATCGTGACTCCGTCGCGCATGACGACGGCAGTGTCTTTCTCGAACACGATGTCGATCGGCAACGGACGGAATATCGGGGCGGCCTGATAGCCGGCCGGCAGGACGCTGGTCCCGGGAGCGAATGCGCCGAACAGTCCGTATGCTGGACCCGCCCCGTAGGGATTGGTCGGTACGAAGACCTTATCCTCGTCATCCATCTTTTTTTCCTCCTGACGACCCTGAACGTTACGGCATCACCGAAGAGCCGGACGGGTCGATCCGTTGGGGTGACGACTACCGGCAACGCCGCCATTTGCCGCTTCCGGCCAGCCTTACGGACGACCGGCCGCGGATTGACACCCATCTCTAAATGAGAGAGCTTTCAGTTCTGTATCGCGTGGCGACGGGGAGCACAAGCATGATGGAGCACGACAAGGCGGCCGTCATTGAGGTCCTGAATCTTTACGGCTTCGCGCTCGATGCTCAAGAATGGGACCTGTTCGACCGCATCTTCACGGAGGACGTCAGGGCGGACTTCGGTCCGGCCGGAGCCAGCTGGTACGACCTGGCCAACTTCAAGCGATCCTTCGCGGAGTTCCATGCGACGCTGGATAATCATCAGCACACGATGATGGGGCAGCTGGTGCATGTCGACGGCGACAAGGCCTATGCCTTTTCCTACGGCAACTGGCTCCTCGTGCGCGAGAACGACAAGGGCGACGCCTCGTGGCTCGGGACCGGCTGGTACGATGACGAGCTGATTCGCGGCGAACGTGGCTGGCTGATCCGGAAGCGGGTCTGCCGGCTCGTGTCCTGGACCGGCAATCCGTTCGTTCCGGTTCCGAACGCCGAGCACAGACCCGACATGAAGACCAACGTGCTTTATCAGCAAGCCAAGGCTGGAGAGATCGGGTTCCTCAAGGCTATCAGGGGGGCATAGGGACCGGTCGCGATCGAATGAAGACCGCCGTCAGACGGCATATCCGAGCAGGGTGATCAGAATGCCCGCCGGTCGATAATCAAGAACATCACGGAGAGGAACCCATGCCCACTTCAGGATCCCCCACTGCATAATTCGCCGATCCTGACGACGATCGTGCGGAGTGATGCGCTGCTCGCTTGACCGGACGCGACGTGCGACTGATCCTCCTGGTCCGTATGCACCAGCCTGATCCCACTCGCGAACGTCGATCAGCCACATTTACGTCCTCGGACGACCACGGCCTGCGCCTGCTTGGTGATGCCGAACCTTGAGTGCGAAGCATGAAAGAATACGAGGGATCAATGCCTGACGTCATCCGTCCGGAAGCGATGCCGGACCGTGAGGGCGAGGTCCTGGCTGGTATCTTCTCCGGTCCGATCGTCGGACTACGCTATCAGACCCCAACGATGAACGGCGTCACCGATGAGCATGGCGGGTTCCGATACCGAGCGGGCGAGACGGTCTCCTTCCTCATCGGGCGCCTGGTCCTGGGAACCGCGCCGGGGGCGTCTCGGGTCAACCTGGCGCAGCTCGTCAGCCGCGTCGGGGGCAACATCGACAAGCTGCACGACCTGTCGGTGACCAACCTCGCGCGGCTGGTCCATACGCTGGACCAGGACGGCGACCTGGAGAACGGCGTCACGATCGCGCCCGCGGTGCACGACATCGTCGGCTCGCAGGTCATCGTGCTCGACAATCCGCCGGGGATGCATGGCGACAGTCCGACCGGGCCGAGCAGCTTCGACGGCAACCCGGCCATCGTGGGTCTTCTCGAACGGCTCAACGCCGAGCCCGGCGTGTTCACGGCGGGGGTGCCGAGAAAGCTTTGCTCGGCGGCCGCGGCGCGCAACGCGCTGCGCCGCAACATCCGCGGCATCGTCAAGACCACGGACGTCAGGATTCCGCTGCGCGACGGGTCGTTCGTGTGCGCCGATGTCTTCCGGCCCGACGATGACGAGACGCACCCCGTCATCATGAGCATGAGCTTCTACGGCAAGAGCTTCTACCACGAGTGCATCTGCAGCGAGGCGGATGCGCTGCAGAAGGAGGAGATGGAGGACCGCTACTTTTCGGGCAATCCGGATAGCCTGCAGTCGGAGAACCACGAGACCGTCAACACGTCGGAATGGGTGCCAAGCGGTTACGTGGTGATCCGCATGGACTCGCGCGGCGTGTGCCGGAGCCCGGGTCTGCAGGCGCCGCTCAGCCGACAGGAGGCGGAGGACTATTACGACGGGATCGAGTGGGCCGGCGTGCAACGATGGTCCAACGGCAGCGTCGGCCTATGGGGCATGTCCTACGTGGCGATGACGCAGCACAACGTTGCCAGCCTGCAGCCGCCGCACCTGAAGGCGATGATCGCCCAGGGCACCGACTCCGATCCCTACAACGAGTACCTCTGCAACGGGGGGCTGTGGTCGGAGGCCTGGTGGACGTGGTGGTGGAAGATCTGGTCCGGAAAGAACCACTGCGGCGAGCGGGCGCAGACGGACTGGATGGACCGCCTGAGGGCGACGCCGTTCGACGACCGGTCCGTGTATGGGCCGCAGGGCAAGAGCTTCATGCGTCCGGAGATGGACAAGGCGACGGCCGCGGTCTGGATCGTCGGTCCGCAGACCGGTGTCGTGATCCATCACCTGGGCAGCAGCGAGACCTTCATCCGGTCGACGGGCGCCCGGGCCCGCAAGTTCGACTTCATCGACGCCTGGTTTCCCGACTCCTATAGCGGCGCGACCGTGGCGGCGCACAAGCGCTTCTTCGACCACTGGCTGAAGGGGATCGAGAATGGCGCCATGGACGGCCCGCCGGTCCGGGTCCAGGTCAGGACCGGCAACGCGACCAACCTTGAGCTCCTTGAGGACACCTGGCCGATCGCCCGCACCCGCTACACCAGGCTGCATCTGGACGCGTCGCCGTCGGACTGGGGCGGCGATGGGAAGCGGCAAGACTTCCGGCGCATCCTGCCCACACCAGCGGCCACCGAGGGCAGCGCCAGCTACGACGCCCACCTGGACCTCGGTCGACCGATCCCGTTCCCCAAGGGGCATGTCGGCGGCACGCCCCGCTGGTCGACGGGCATCTCCTTCGTGAGCGACCCCATGCAGGAGGACATGATGCTGGTCGGCTACATGAAGGTCGGCCTCTGGGTATCCTCGACCAGTGCCGATGCGGACGTCTTCGTCTCGTTGCGCGTCATCGACGAGCAGGATCGCGAGATCCGCTACGAGTCGGTCGTGCTCCCAATCGATCCGGAGCACATCTCCCCGGCCACGCATGGGGTGCTGAAGGTGTCGCACCGCACGCTCGACGAGGCGCGGACCACGGAGTACCTGCCCGTCCACACCCATGCGGCGGCCGACCATGCCCCGCTCGGGACGGACGAGGTCGTGGCGATCGAGGTGGGACTGAACCCCAGCACGGCGCTGGTCAGGAAGGGGTATCGACTGCGGCTGGACGTGCAGCCCAACCCTCCCGATGGCATCGCCTCGCGGGTCTATGACGAGGGCTACCACGCCGGGGCCAGGAACACCGTGTTCACGGGGCCGCAGCATCCCAGCTACCTGCAGCTGGCGGTGGTCCCCCCGGGACACGACTGAGGTGCACGGCGGCCCGATCCTGGTCACGGCGGCCCACGGGAACCAGGGCAGGCTGCTGGTCCCGCGGTTGCTAGCGGCGGGCGCCACCGTACGGGCCTGCGTCCGCAGCGAGGCATCGGCCGTGCTGCTGCGTGCCGCCGGCGTGGCCGATGTCGTCGTGGGCGACATCTCCGAGCCCCAGCTGATGGCGCAGGCGATGGACGGGGTCGAGAGGGTGTACTACGTCGGCCCCACGATGCATCCGCGGGAACGCGAGATGGGGCTCGCCGCGGTCGATGCGGCACGGGCGAGCGGCGTCAGGCACTTCGTCTTCTCGTCGGTCCTGCACGCGATCACGACCGACCTCCTGCAGCACGAGATCAAGCGCGACATCGAGGAGCACCTGCTGTCGTCCGGCCTGGAGTTCACCATCCTCCAGCCGTCCAACTACATGCTGGCCCACAGGCTGCGGCCGGTCTTCGAGCGGGGCGTCTTCCGACTTCCCTGGTCGCTCGAGCGCTACCAGTCGATGGTCGATCTGGGGGACGTGACCGAGGTGGCAGCGGCCGTGCTGGCTGACGGCGATCGCCATGCGGCGGCGACCTACGAGCTCGTCGCCGCGGGGCGCTACACCGCGCACGGCCTGGCGGGGGTCATCTCCGGCATCCTCGGTCGGCCCATCGCGGTCGAGCGCATCGGGGCCGAAACCTTTTTGGGCGAGTTGCTGGGCGACGATCTGAGTCGGTTTTCCTACGAGACGCGGGTGCTGCACGCGATCACCGCCCGCTACAGTAGCCACGACTTCGTCGGCAACCCGAACGTCCTGGCGTGGCTGCTCGGTCGGCCGCCGACCACGTTCGCCCAGTTCGTCCAGGCTCACCACGACGCTCGCCAGAAGGCCAGGACCCCATCGCCCCGGCCGATCGATCGTATGCCCTAGACGGCCGGCCTCTGGGTTCGCGTCGCGCGCATCTGCCGGGCAGGCGCCTGGGCGAGCTGACGATCCTGCAGCTGGCCGGGCGCCAGGATGGGCTGCCTCGACCTCCGCTCGTTGGCGCGGACGATCTGTCGCGCCTCGGCCGGCATCATTCCCAGGGTTCGCAGCTGATACTCCGCGGCACGCGTCGCCACGTCGCGTCTGGCTCCGGCGAGGCGCGCGCCGACACCGGCCCGGAGGATGGCCAGGAGGGAGTCGATCACGAACTCGTCGAACGGCTCGGAGAAGCGGCCCTGCTCGATCCCCAGCGCCACGTCCAGCCGCATGTAGTGGGAGATGTCCTCCTTGATCGCCTCGAACTCGCTGAAGGCGGCGACGAGCACGCGGCCCCAGGTCGGTTCGGCGGCCGCAATCTCGATGAACTGGTAGGTTCCAAACGCGACCCGCTCGGCGCCGTCATTCAACGAGGTGCGGGTGCTGTTCATCTCGTTGTGCATGGCGAGGGTGACGGCGCGGCACACCGATGCGACGATCTCCGCCTTGTCCTTGAAGTACAGGTAGAATGTCCCGTTCGCGAGCTCCGCGGCGGCGGCGATCTCGCTGACGGACGTCGCGCCGATCCCGCGCTCTGCCATCAGCCTCAGTGCGGCGTCCGCCAGACGCGCACGCGTACGGCCGCGCTTTCCGTCTTGCTGCAGCAGATGCAGGGAGCGTGTCTTCATCGATCCTCCATACCCCGCCCCGTTCGCCAGGACAAATTGCCGACAAGTGCCCTTGACGGAGTTTAGCCTGGGCGATCGGCACAACACCATCAGGAACCAATCACTATTCTATTCCGATCAGTCGGCTTGATTTGCGGCAACCACGAGTATTCAAACCATGCCGAGCCGAAGAACTAAGCTGCATCGACGTCGGTGTTTCCAGCACGAGGCCCGGGACGATCGTCTGGATCGGTCGCGGGGAGACGATGACGTCGGCGCGTCGCCGAACTCGGGCCAACCCGTGACGCGTCGTCACCCGCATCCGGGACGCTTCGGGACCACCCGATGCCGGGGAACTGGACGTGATGCCGGAACGGGTCCCGTCAGCCGCTCGCGGCGGGTGGCGTCGGCGTGATCACGATCAGGGATGCGGACGTATCTCCATCGTTTCGTACCGCCCGCGCCTCGCCGGCTGGAACGAACAGGCTGTCCCACCGTCGCAGCACGTGCTGGGTTCGGTCCTCCTGCTCGATGGTGATCATGCCCTCGGTGATCACGTAGATCTTGCCGATCGGCGCCGCATCCATCGGTACGCCCGTCCCGGGCGCAAAGGTCGAATGGCCGACCAGCACGAAGTCGGGCCCGCCCGCCTCGCCGCCCTGAAGCCGTCGCGCGACGACATCGTCATGGTCCGGTGCCGTGTATGACGGAGCCTGCTCGAACCTCACGATGTGCATGACGGCTTCCGTTCAGGCATGGATATCAACCTCCGGCGCATCCTGCGGCATCGGAACGATCGGAAGCAGGATGTGGCTGTCGAAAGGCCCCCCGGTATGGATGACATGGAGTCCGGCGTTGCGCGTTTCGGGATGCCTGGTGATGACGACGCCAGGCGCATCGGACGACGGGAACGGATCGGCCCCCATCACCACGACGCGGATCCGCTCGCCGGCGCGGAACAGCGTGCTCGACGGCCAGATCTCGATCTCGATCGGGACGATCTCGCCAGGCGACAGCGGAAGGTCGCGCAGGTGCAGGTGCACGGGCTGGTGCGGCCTGCTGTGCGCGGCATCGAGTTCCCGCCGCGACGCGCGGAGCCAGCCATGCGCGGCGTGCCCGAAGCGGAAGCGGGTGATGTAGTAGAAGTTGACCAGCTCGCCGGCCGCATCGAGCTTCTGCACGGCGGCGAACAGGTCCATGTCGTCGCAACCGGACGCTTCCACCCATAGCTTGAGCTTGAAGTGGCCCGTCAGCTCGGTGTCCCTGGTCAACGACAGCGAGAACACGGCGTGGGGCTCGGTCGCGGCGGCCTCGTAGGATACGGAGGATGCCACGGAGACAGGCTCCAGACTCAGCGAGCCGTCCGACGCGTCGAGGTAGAAGGGAATGTACCTGGTCCGTGCGAGCGGCCATTCATCCTCGGCCCGCTCCTGGCCGACATCGATGCGTTCGCGCACCTCGAGCCTGACCCTCGGCCAGGCATCCACCTCGTTCGGGATCCCCTTCAGGAAACGGTCGAAGAACGCCATCTGACGCCGGAGGCTTTCAGGCGTGTACATGCGCGCCCACTTGTTGCGGCCGTGCACCGCGAGCCATTTCCGGTCGGTCCCCAGGCGGGTGAACGCCGACAGCGAACCGCGCGTATGAATCGCATGGTCGCTCCAGCTGGCGATCAGGTAGGTGGGCACGTCGATGTTCTCGACCGATGGCCTTTTGCTGTCCCAGTACTCGTCGCTGAACGGATGGACCACCATCGCCTTCATCCAGTCCTCCGCGCGGTTCAGGGAGCAGCGCGTCTGGGAGTTCCAGAACCTGACGAAGCCGGAGTTGGGGATGCCGCCGTGGAAGGCGCACTCGCGATACAGGTCGCTCATGCCGTCGCAGGGCATCAGGGCGGCGAGGTGCGGCGGCCGGGTCGCGCCGGCGAACCATTGACGATGGCGAAGGAGGATGCGCCCCCCATGCCGATCCGACCAGTGCACCAGGGCTGTTCCGCGATCCATTCAATGGTGTCGTGGATGTCGTCCCCTTCCTGGAGCGACCAGGTCGTCACGTCGCCCTCGGAGCGGTTGATGCCCCGCGGGTCCGGCACCACCATCGCATAGCCGGCCGGGCACCAGGTCGCCGGGTCCTGCGCCTCGATGGGGGCATGGTCGCTCACGGCGGCGCCGTCCGTGAACAGCGAGCGCATCGGCCGCTCCCGGCGGTAGTGCTTGCCGTAGCCGCTCCACAGCAGCACCGCAGGCAATGGGCCGGCGGCGTCGGCGGGCCGGTAGACGTCGGTGTAGATCGTCACGCCGTCGCGCAACCGCACCGCAACGTCGCGGTCGATCAGGAGCCCATCCACGAGCTCCTGGCGGGGCTGGAAGGCGGGATAGCCCCGCACCTGCGGATCGATCCCCGGCTCCAGCACCTCCTGGTCGACGCCGTTGACGGTCTTCCCCACGCCGAGGCCTCCGTCCGCGCCGCGGCGCCTAGTGGACCGCCTCGACGTGGGGCGGGGCCGCGCGGTCGAGGGCCGCGATGCCGCCGAACTTGTGCGGCTCGAGGCCGACCATCAGCCGGCCGTAGTTCTCCGACAGGGCTTCGAGGTTCAGGGCACCGTGCAGGGTGACGACGCGGGCGTCGCGCCACGCGCGCTGGATCGGCTCGCTTTCCATGATGGCGTTGGATCCGGAGTTTCGCTGCAGCAGCTCGATCGCCTCCGCGCACCATCTCGCGACATAGGCGGTCTCCACCAGGACGCGGCCGTTGAACTCCTGCAGCTCCCGCGGATTAATCGCCTGTTCGGCCGCGGCCATGACGGCGTAGCGATCGGTCTGCGCGGCGTTGGCCTGGGCGATGAGCCTGGCCGAGCGGATCTTCGAATGGACCTCCGCCAGCATCAGGTGGGTCATCGGCGCATCGAGCTGGTCCTTGTAGGTGGTGCCGCGGATGGGACGCCCGGCCGAACGCTCGACGAAGCGCTGCAACGCCCCTTCGGCCAGGCCGATCGACATGCCCCCCATCAGGCTGAAGGCCCATCCGAGCGTCGGTGCCCGCCAGAGCGTACCCTTCAGGCCGTGCTCGTGCGTTCCCGCGATGATCTCGGGAAACGGGATGCAGCGGTGCCCGGGTACGAACAGCTCGCCCTTGGCCAGGGTCACGGAGTTGCTGCCGGAGCCCTTCATGCCGGCCACGCGCCAGTCGTCCAGCGACTTCAGTTCCTCGGCCGGCACCTGGATGCCATAGAGACGCATGCCGTCCCCGCTGTCCCCCATGCAGCCGAGGTTGGTCCAGGGCGACCATACGGCGTTGCTGCCGAACGTCCACGGCCCTCCCGACACGATGCACCCGCCCTCGACGAACCGGACACGCCCGCGCGTGGCGGGAAAATGGCTCGAGCCGGCGATCCGCGGCCCGGTCCAGGGGGAGGCGTAGACCTCTTCCAGGACCCGGCGGCCCGACCGCACCGGGATCCAATGAATGGTGGCGCCGACCCAGCTCGACCAGCCGCACGAGCCGTCCCACCTGGACACCTCGATGATGACCTCCAGCTGCTCGGCGACGGTCAGCTCGTATCCGCCGTATTCCGCCGGCATGCCGATCCGGTAGACCCCGGCGTGGTCGAGGTCGTTGATCGTGTCCTGCGAAAGCTGTCGGTCACGTTCGGCCTGCTGCGCGCGTTCCCGAAGGGTCGGCCCGAGGGCGCGGACCTTGTCCAATACCTCCTGGACCCTGCTGGGCGCCAACAAGGCCGTATCGTGCACATCCAACATGCTCAGCCTTCATCTCGGTTGTGAATCCGCCTACTGGGACTCAGTGGGTGTGATGGTGATCTCAAATCGTCAGGCGATGTGACCCTGCAGGGCGGCATGTCGCCCGGGGGGACGCCACCATCGTTCGGGCTCCGGCGCGTAGCCGAACTGCCGCTCAAGCTCCTGCGGAACGGACAGCGTCTTCATGTGGTGGGCGACCGCTCCCACCACATGGTTGCCACCGACGTGTGAGGCCGGTTCGGCGACCGTCCAATCCAAGCCGGCCGCCTTGACGCGCCGGAAGATGGCGCCGGTATTGCACGGGTCCCGGTGGCCGACGGCGATCGTCTTGAAGCCCTGACGGTCGAGGCCGTCATCCGGCCGGCGCGGTCGGCCGGCGGGGACCTCGTACTGGACCAGTTCAAGGATGGTGGTGCCGCCACGCAGCAACGCGGTCTGCCGACGGGCGCCGGCGAGCCCCCACAGCGCCTCGTGTTCGGACGCGTGCAACTCGCCCATCACCGGCTCCAGGCCGACGACGTCCCCGAAGAAGGCCAGGCTGTCGGAAAGGCTGGTGACCGACAGGGCAACGTAAACCACGGCGGGGTCGAGATTGTGGTAGGCGTCGCGCCTGCCGGGCAGCGCCTCCCCTTCCTCCATGATCTCGACCGGGATGCCGACGGTCGGATCGCGGAAACAAACGCGTCGCAGCCCATCGACGACGGTGGCGGGGGCGATGGTGCGGACGCCGAGCGCACCGAGCCGTTCAAGCGTGCCGGGGAAGTCCGAGACCGATACGCCCAGCCGGCAGAAGCCGATGTGGTTGGGCCGCCAGTCCGATGGAAGCGGTCGTTGCGGTGGCGTCGTATGGGTCCAGAACTCGAGCTGCATGAGTTCCTGGCGCCCGACCATGTAGAGGGCCGTTGCCCCGCCCCAGCGGCCCAGACCCATCACCCGCCCGTTGTGCTCGTTGTAGATCAGGCGCTCCCCCGCGCCGGCAAATCCAAGGACGGTTCCATACAGGTGCTTGCAGAATGGCAGGTTGTCGCTGCCCAGGACGATCTGGATGATGCTCGGCACGCGCATCATCCGACCCGCCGCACAACATCGGTGCGGAGTCCCTGCCGATTGGCAAGGCTTCGGTCGGCGCGGACGATGGTCTGGGAACGTGTTCTGGCAATCACGGACAACCCGATCTCTTCCCTGAAGGGCCATGCCCCATGATCGGCTTCAAGGCCGCTTGGCCAACGTACCGTCCCAGCCCCTAGAAGCGGAGTGACCGGCGCTCGCAGCGTTATGAGAGATATCTCATAATGGGAGGCTGGTCAAACTGATTCATGCATTGTGACCAGCCGACCGGATGCAGAACCGGTCGTTCCAGGGACGTCGTCAGGGTGACCGGATCATGCCAGGCCTCGGTCGTTGTTTTATCATATCGATTTGGCTCCGGCGCCGATATCTGGCGGGACGTCAAGCCATACGTTGACGAAGGCTGAACCCTGAGATACCTCTCATTTTTCTCTGGCAACCCGGCTGGCGGCCCGACGCGATGCAAGACCACACCGACGGCCATTCAACCGCTCTCGTCGTCGGCGCAGGTCCGGTCGGCCTGATGACGGCCATCATGCTGGCACGCCACGGGCTGGGGTCCATCATCGTCGAGCGGTTCGAGACCCGGCACGGCGCGCCAAAGGCGCACGCGCTCAACCCTCGCACGCTTGAGATCTGCCGATCGATCGGTCTCGACATCGAGGCCATGAAGCGCGCCGCCACACCGATGGCGGATGGCGGCTGGGTGCGGTTCGTCACCACGCTCGCCGGCGAGGAGATCGGCGTCATGCCGTACGAGCGCCAGGACGAGCAGGTGCGCGAGGTGACCCCGACGCCCTTGATCAACCTGGCGCAACCGTTGTTCGAGGATTTCCTGCTCGAGCAGGTCGCGCGATCCCCCCTGATCGAGCTGCGACGCGGCGTCAGCTGGGCCGGCTGCACGCAGGCCGATGATGCCGTGACCTCGCACCTCGAGGACGTGAGGACCGGGAAGCGGACCCGGACGGCCACCCGCTACGTGATCGGCGCGGACGGCGCGGGCAGCGTCGTGCGGCGCGAGCTCGGCATCGCCATGGTCGGCGACAGCGCGTCCCAGGCCTTCATCACGATCCACTTCGCCGCCAACCTGCGCGACGTGGCCGGCGACCGGCCCGCCATCCTGTACTGGATCATGCAGCCGCCCCACGCCGGCGTCCTCATCGCCTACGATATCGAAAGCCGCTGGTGCATGCTGTATCCGCACGATCCGGGGGCGGCCCCGAGCGAAGGCTTCACGCCCGAGTTGTGCCGGCAGATCGTGCAGCACGCGATCGGCAGAAGCGGCGACGACATCGAGATCAAGCACGTGCTTCCATGGACGCTGATGTCAGAGGTCGCGGATCGCTACCGCGTGGGGCGCGTGTTCCTGGTCGGCGATGCGGCGCATCGCTTCCCGCCCACGGGCGGGCTCGGGCTGAACACCGGGCTGCAGGACGCGCACAACCTCGCCTGGAAGATCGCCGCCGTCGAACACGGCTGGGCGTCCGACCGACTGCTCGACAGCTACCACGCCGAGCGGCATGCGGTCGCCACGATCAACTCGGCGCAAAGCTACAAGAACGCCCAACGCATCCTGAAGCTGCAGATGGCGCTCAGGTCCGATGGCGGGGACGATGCCGATCAGGGGGCCGACGCATTGCTGCGGCGGCTTCGCGACCCGACGGCGCAGGCCGACATCCAGCGACAGGTCGCGAACCAGCGCGAGCACTTCGACAGCCTCGCCCTGCAGCTCGGCTTCGTCTACGGGCCGGAGGGTCGCGATCACGCCGACGTTTCGGATTTCAGGCCGGAGCTGGTGGTGGGCGGGCGGATGCCCCACGTCTGGCTTCAACGGGACGGCGCCGCCATTCCGTTGCTGGACCTGCTGGACGATCGCGGCTTCACCCTGCTGGTCGGCGGACGCCATGCGGATGGGCTGAGCGACGCCGGATCGGCGGTCGTGCCGGTGAGGCCGGTCGTCGAGGGTGTGGATTTCGTCGATCCGGACGGCTCCCTGCGCCGGTTCGCCGACCTCGACGCGGGCGAGGCGATCCTGGTGCGTCCCGACGGCCACGTATCCGCCATCCTCACCCCGTCGCAGACTGGCAGGCTGCGCGACGTTCTGCCGTTCCTGCTTGAAACGGCATTGTCCGGGGAGGCTGTGGCGTGATCCTCCACCACGTCGTGTTCACCTGGAAGACCGACGTGACGCCGGAACGCGTGGCTGAGCTGACGACGGCCATCGAGGCGCTGCACGAGCTGGTTCCCGGCCTGATCTCGATCCGGGGGGCGCCCGACGCGAGGCTGCGCCAGGGCAACCCGGATTATCTCCTGGCCGCCACGTTCGAGGACACGGATGCCTGGCACGCCTATCAGGCGCATCCGGATCACAAGGCGCTGCTCAAGAACATGATCGAGCCCATGACGGCGCATCGCCTGGCCATCCAGACCGTCGGATAGGGAACGGCGCATGCTGTCGGAGGCACGCGTGACGGCAGTGTGGTCCGGAAGGCGTGCGCCGCCGATCCACCCGAAGCATCGTCGGCCCGCTGCTCGACCCGCCTCCGCGCGACCTGAACCCTGCATCATCGAAAGGCGTCGCCATGGCGATCCATCTCCCGACCGCGGTGCACAGGCCGCCGTTCAACATCACCCGGGCCAGCCACGTGGTGCATCGCGTCCGCGACCTGGCGGCGTCCAGGACCTTCTACGTGGACCTGATCGGCCTGGTCGTCAGCGACGAGGACACGGACGCGATCTGGCTGCGCGGGCTGGAGGAAGGGTGCCACCACAGCCTGGTCCTGAAGAAGGGCGATCCGGTCACCGAGCGGGCCGGGTTCCGGGTCCTGACCGAGGAGGATCTGGAGCTGGCGCAGGTTCACTTCGCCAAGGCGGGCTTCCCCACCGAGTGGGTGGAGGTGGCGCACCAGGGGCGGACCCTGCACACCGTGGATCCGGCCGGGACCCCGCTCGAGTTCTGCGCCGTCATGGAAACCAGGCCACGCCTGTTCCACCACGTCGAGATCTACAGGGGCGCCTGCGCGCAACGGCTGGACCACGTCCAGGTGGTCACGCCGGCGGTGCAGTCGTGCCTCGACTTCTACAACGCGATCGGCTTCCGGCTGTCCGAGTACGTGGTGGACGGCGCCGAGAACCCCCTGATGGTGTTCCTGCAGCGCAAGGGCAACCCGCACGACGTGGTGTTCGCCGACGGGCCCGGTCCGCGCCTGCATCACGTGGCCTACACCGTCCCGGAAACCCAGAACCTCATGACGGCGGCGGACCTGTTCGTCCGCGCCGGCTTCGGTGAGCAGGTGGAGTTCGGCCCGGCCCGGCACTTCAGTCCCGGCCTTGCCCGATTCCTCTACCTGCGCGATCCGGACGGCCACCGCGTGGAGCTGTTCCCGAGCCACTACCAGACCATCGACATCGAGGACGAGCCGCTGCGCTGGCAGGCGCCGGAGTTCCAGATCGGCGGCTGGCAGGACCCACCGCGGCGGTGGTTCGACGAGGCCAGCGCCTTCGGCAAGCCCTAGGCATCACCCCCATCGACGGAGACCCGACTTGAGAATCATCAGCTTCCTGCGCCATGGCCGGCCGCAGCACGGGATCCTCGACGGCAAGGTCGTCAAAACCTTCACCGGTGGCGCGACGCTGCAGGACGTCATGACGAAGCGGCCGACCGGTCCGACGGTCGCCAAGGAAGGGTTGCGGCTGCTCCCGGTGATCCCGAACCCGGGCAAGATCATCTGCATCGGGTTGAACTATCGGGATCATGCCAAGGAGGGCGGCAATCCGATCCCGGACTACCCGGCCGTGTTCATGCGCGCCACGACGTCCATGGCGGCCCACGGCCAACCCATCCTGCGGCCGCCGGTGTCGGACAAGCTCGACTACGAGGCCGAGTTGGCGGTGATCATCGGACGAACCGCCACGCGGGTCGCCGCCGGCCAGGCGCTGGACTACGTGGCCGGCTATGCCTGCTTCAACGACGGCTCGGTGCGCAACTACCAACGCAAATCGACCCAGTGGACCATGGGCAAGAACTTCGACCAGACCGGCGGCTTTGGCCCGGAACTGGTTACCGCCGACGAACTGCCGGACGGCGCGCACGGGCTTGGCGTCATCTCCCGGGTGAACGGCGTCGTCATGCAGGACGGCAACACGGCCGACATGATCTTCGACGTCGCCACGCTGATCGAGATCCTGTCCGAGGTCATGACCCTGGAGCCGGGCGACGTGATCGCGACCGGGACGCCGGCCGGTGTCGGCTACGCGCGGACGCCACCCTCCTTCCTGAAGCCGGGTGACGTCTGCGAGGTCGAGATCGGTGGCATCGGAACGCTGTTCAACCCGATCCAGGACACGCCACAGGACGCCCTGGCGAACGCCTGACACGGAACCCGCCAACTGGAGGAGTCGATGGAGTCGTTGAAGGGGATCAAGGTCGTCGACCTGACCCGTGCGCTGTCCGGACCGTTCTGCTCCATGACGCTGGCCGATTTCGGGGCGGACGTGATCAAGGTCGAACCGTTTCCGAGCGGCGACATGAGCCGGAGCTGGGGACCGCTCGATCGCGGCATCAGCACGTACTTCCTGTCCTGCAACCGCAACAAGCGCAG
The DNA here is from genome assembly GCA_964249255.1 of uncultured Acetobacteraceae bacterium. Lineage (GTDB taxonomy): Bacteria > Pseudomonadota > Alphaproteobacteria > Acetobacterales > Acetobacteraceae > Lichenicola. The sequence continues at coordinate 20,029 of CAXUBN010000003.1, forward strand.
CATCTGCGTCGACTTCCGCAAGCCGGAGGGAATTGAGGTCATCCAGCGCCTGATCGACACCGCCGACATCGTGCTGGAGAACTTCAAGCCGGGCACCATCGACCGGATGGGTCTCGGCCACGAGACGCTGAGCCGCCGCAATCCGCGGGTGATCCTGGGCAGCATCAGCGCGTTCGGCGCCGACGGCCCGTTGAGCGACTGGCCCGGCTTCGACCAGATCGCCCAGGGCTATTCCGGGTTGATGAGCCTGACCGGCTATCCGGACGGCGACCCGACTCGAACCGGCACGGCCATCGGCGACCTCACGTCCGGCATGTGGCTGACGACGGCCCTGTTCGCCGCCCTGCTCGATCGCGAGCGCACCGGGATGGGCCAGCACGTCGCGACATCGCTGCTGAGCAGCCTGGTCGGCCTCCTGACCGTCCACGCCCAGCGCTACCTGAGCCTGGGCGACGTGCCCAAGCGCACGGGCAACGCCCATTCGGTGATCGCTCCCTATGGCGTGTTCGAGACGGCGGACGGACCACTCAACCTGGCGCCGATCACGTCCGACATGTGGCTGCGCCTATGCACCCTGCTCGAGCTGCCGGAGTTGCCGCTCGATCCACGCTTCAAGACCAACGAGACCCGGATCGCACACCGGGAGGAGCTGAAGCTGATCCTTGAATCCCGGCTGAGGCAGCGTGGCAAGACGGAATGGACCGAGCTGTTCGTCGGCGTGGGGCTGCCGGCGGGACCGATCCATACGCTGGACGAGGTGTTCGGCGACGCGCAGGTGCAGCACGGCAACTTGGTCGAGACGCTGGACCATCCGATCCTGGGCCCGTTGCGCCAGGTGGTGACTCCCGTGTCGAGCTCCACGATCGCGGGACCGGCATCGCGGGCGGCCAGCCTTCCGCCGCCGCAGCTGGGCGAGCACACCGTCGCGATCATGGAGGAAGCCGGCCTGCTTCCGGAATCGATCCGGTCGCTGCTTGGTGCGGGCATCGTGCATCAGGACGGCGGTCCACGTGGGACGGCCGTTCCGCAGCACCGGGTGGGATGAGATGGCGATGCCCGGCGGGGCGCCCGGTCCGGTCGTGACGGACAGCGTGATCGATGGCCGCATCGGGCAACTGATATTCGCCAATCCGGCACGCCGACATGCGCTCAGCAGCAACGTCCTGACCGCGCTCAGCGACGGCCTGGCGAGGTTGTCCGCGAAGGGCCTGCCGGTCGTCATCCTGACCAGCGGCGTGGGCCAGGCCGTCTGGAGTGCGGGCTTCGACATCAGCGAGCTGGCGACCGATCGGGATCCGCTGGCCCACGACAAACCGCTCGAGCGGCTCTTGCGCGAGGTTCGGTCGTATCCTGGCGTGGTGATCGCCATGGTGTCGGGGTCGGTATGGGGCGGGGCCGTCGATCTGGTGATGAGCTGCGACCTCGTGGTCGCGGACCACAGCGCCACGTTCGCCATCACACCGGTGAACATCGGCCTGCCCTATACCATGGGCGGGCTGCTCCGATTCATGAACAACCTTCCCATCCACGTGCTGAAGGAGATGTTCTTCTGTGCCCGTCCGCTGGACGCCGACCGGGCGATCCAACACGGCGTGATCAATCAGTTGGTCGACACGGATGGGCTGGAGGCGGCGACGCTCGAGACGGCGCGGCTGATCGCCGGCAAGGCGCCGCTGGCCATCCGGGCCATCAAGGAGCAGCTACGTATCCTCGAGGACTTACAGCCGATGCCGGTGGACGCCATGGAGCGGATCGCCGAGCTGCGCCGGCGTGCCTGCACGAGCGATGACTATTCCGAGGGCCTGGAAGCCTTCGCGACGCGACGAAAGCCTGAGTTCAAGTCAACGTAATACACGCATGACGGAAACCTCGGCATTTCTGCCCGGGACAAGTCTATTAACCGGAAAGCTGGTTGCGGAGACAGGAAACCATCTTGATTTGCCGCTCAAAGGGCCAGGAGAAGCTGGTAAGGCTGAGTTGGAGATCCACTGACGTTCTGAATGGGATTGTGGGGTTTCCCGTCCCCGACGGGCGGCGGACAAGAATCGCGCGGCGTTGCGGCACTTGGTCCGGTGGCGAGAGCTGGCGGGCGGCCGTGATACCGGCACGCATCGTGCGCCGGGCTCGCCGCTATCAGGAAGGTCTCCGCCCACCGGAATGGTAGTCGTCGAAGCATGATCACGTAGCAGCAGCGCTTTCTCACGAGCCGGCTGAATGGTCCACGCGATGCATCCTGTGACTGCTTGATGCAACCTCACGACGTCATCGCCCTGTTGTGCAGCGCACAATGGAGCGGAGAGAAAACCAGCTGTTGATGCCATCATCTTCCCTTCAAAAGTGTTGACACATTGACGGCGTCCTCGCCATATTGGCTAAAGACAGCCGAGATCGTCGGCGCATCACGAGGATAAGGAGAGCCAAGATGAACTATGTGCACGGGCCCCTTGCGACCGAGACCAGCTTCGACGGGCAGACATCGCGCCATGCGATCCGCACCCCGGGCGATCCCGTCGTCGCGACCCGCATCCTGGCCGAGGTGACCGCCTACGTGCCGACGCTACGGGCGCGGGCGTTGGAAACGGAACGCCTCACGCACGTCCCCGAGGAGACCATCCGCGACCTCGACGCCATGGGCGTCTACAAGATGACGGTGCCGGTGGAGTACGGCGGCTACGCCTCGACGCCGCTGCAGATCCACGCGGTCGTGGCGGCGATCGCCAGCGGCTGCGGGTCGACCGGCTGGGTGACCTGGGTCACGCTCACGGCGGCGCAGTGGGTCGGCCTCTATGATCGGCGGTTCCAGGACGAGCTGTTCAGCCTGGACTGGGTCGGCCCCCTCACCTGCGGTGCCGGCAACTGCTGCGTCGCCCGCCGGGTCGATGACGGCTACATGCTGAAGGGGAGCTGGCCGTTCTCGAGCGGCTGCCGCCACGTCGCCTTCGTACATGTGGGCCTCATCTGCCCCGAGCACGGCAACGAGCCGATGCTGGCGCAGATCCCGCACACCGACATCGTCATCCGCGATGACTGGAAGGTCATGGGGATGGCCGGCACCGGCAGCAACACCGTGATGATCGAGGACGAGGTGTTCGTTCCCGACTACCGCGTGCGCCCCGTCAAGGAGCTGTTCGCCAACGTCGGCATCGAGCCGGCGCCCGAGGGCGTCCTGTTCAAGCTCGACATCGCCAGCCTGACCGCATCGGTCCATTCCGGTGTGACCATGGGCATCGCGCGTGGCGCGCTCGACCTGTTCTACGACAAGATCCAGACCCGCAAGATCACCCACCTGCACTACGAGCGGCAGAGCGAGGCGCCGATCACCCACATCCAGCTGGGCGAGCTGCACTGCAAGATGACGTCCATCGAACTGATGTCGCGCAACAACGTGGCGCAGGCCACCGCCTTCGCAGAAACCGGCGGCAAGACGACCGAGCTCGACAAGAAGCGTGTCCAGCTCGAGAGCTCCTACGTGATGAAGGTCGCGGCCGAGATGACCGAGACCATCCTGCGCGCCAGCGGAGCCTCGTCGATCCGCGAGGACAACCCGTTCCAACGCATGTTCCGCGAAAGCAAGGTCGCCGCCATGCACGCCCACATGATGCACGAGACCTGCCTCGAAACGTTCGGCCGCGCCGCGGTCGGCATGCACACCGAGACCTCCTTCAACAAGAATTCGGTGTTCAAGGCCGACAGGAAGCACTGAGCGGTGCGGAAAGCGGCGACACGGGCTTCTTCCGGCCCGTCGTCGCCATCCACCCCACACGCGCGACGACCGACCAGACGGGAGCCATCATGACGACAGCCGCCAATGGGCGCACCGCCGACTACCCGATCGATCCCATCTTCCTGGAGCGCTGGTCGCCGCGCGCCTTCACCGGTGAAACCATCTCCGAGCATGACCTGATGACGATGCTGGAGGCCGGACGGTGGGCGGCGTCCTCCTACAACTCGCAACCCTGGCGCTTCGTCTACGCGATCCGCGACACCCCCGGCTGGTCGCGGATCTTCAACCTGCTGACGCCGAACAACCAGGGCTGGGCGAAGGATGCCGCGGCCCTGGTGGTGATGGCGTCGAACTCGCTGATGCGGCCGCCAGGCGCCGAGAAGGACGTGCCGTCCCACAGCCACTCGTTCGATGCCGGGACCGCCTCGGGCTACGTGGCACTACAGGCGGTCAGGATGGGTTGGCACCTGCATGGCATGGTCGGGCTCGACATGGAGCGGGCCTTCACCGAGCTCAACGTGCCGCAGGGATATCGGGTCGAGGCCGCCTACGCCGTTGGGCGGCTGGGCGACAAGAGCAGGCTGGCCGAGCCGATGCGGGCGCGCGAGGAGCCGCGTCCGCGCAACCCGCTGACGAAGACCGTGTTCGAGGGTAGGTTCCCACCAGCCTGAGGCGACACCGAACGACCCCCAGCCGCGGAGCGCCGATGCGCGTCAACGTCGTGCTCATCTCGGACTTCACGTGCCCCTGGTGCTTCATCGGGCACGTCCAGCTCACCGAGGCGATCGGCCGGATGCCGCCCGACATCGCAGTGGACGTCGACCGCCACCCGTTCGAACTCAATCCCGGCCTGCCCCCGGAGGGCATGGACCGGACGACACTTCGAACTGCCAAGTTCGGCGTGGACCGAGCGCGGATGCTGGACGCACGCATCATGGCGGCCAGCGCCGGTACGGGGGCCGTGTTCAACCATGCCCGCATGACCCGGGTGCCGAACACGACGCTCGCGCACCGGCTCATGTGGGTGGCGGATCCGGCGATCCGGATGATGCTCGCCGGTCGGTTCTATACCGCCTACTTCACCGAGGGTGAGGACCTGTCGCAGCCGCAGACGTTGCGCGGGCTTGCGGGCGAGGCTGGGTTGGCGACGGACGGGATCGAGGCCGTGCTCTCGCGGGGCGCCGGCGCGGCCGAGGTCCAGGCCGCCCAGCATCGGGCCGCGGCGACGGTAGGAGGCGGCATCCCGCAGCTCGAGATCGGCAGGATGGTGACGTCGGGTGCGCAACCGGCGGATGTCGTGGAACGGGCTCTGCTACGGGCCGCCGGGCGCAGCTGATGGGGCTGAACGGAGCCCGCCTCGCTCAGTCGGCCTGCAGGCAGGCGTGGAAGCTGATGAAGCGCCAGTTTCCACCCTCCCGGCGTGCGACCTGGGTGGCGAACCCCCTCATCTGACGGAGATCCTGGCCTGGCGGTTGCAACGTGTTGATCAAGCCGCCGGTCAGGATGGCGGTGTCGCCATATACGCGCACGGTGAGACCAGGCCGCTCGACGGCCACGAACTGGCGCCGCGACTCGATGTGGCGCAGCAATGTTTCCTTGTCCTGCACAACGCCCGTCGCGTGCACATGGATCAGGTCATCGGCGAAGATGGCGTCGAGGGTGGCCATATCAACCCCGATCTGGGCGGCGATGCGGCGGGCCTCGAGCTGCTTGACGTCGTCGATGACGGACATGGTTCCGATTTTCCTCGCGTGGGGGATCGTATGAGACGCCGTCATCCGGCCATCAGGCCCGGGGCCGTGCCCTTGCCAGGCCAGAGGCCTTGCAGCATCCCAGGCTTGGAGTAGACGGCATGGGATGGGCACGGATGGATGACACGGACAGCACCGTCTCCAAGGGACGGGCCGGCAACATGGCATCGCTGATCTACGACGAGCTCCGGGCCGACATCCTGAGCGGGAAGCTTGCCCAGGGTACGCCGCTGTCGCAGCTGGGAATCGCGGCGGCGGGCGGGACCAGCCGCGGACCCGTGCGGGAAGCATTGCGCCGGTTGCAGCAGGACATGCTCGTCGTCGCCGAGGCCAACAAGCGGTTCAGCGTCGCACCCTTCAACATCGTCGATCTGGAGGCGGTGCTCAGCCTGAACCTCGCCAACGACGCGTTGGCGATCCGCATCAGCGTCCCCTTCCTGACGACCGAGGAGATGCAGCGCCTGGGCGAATGCGTGGCCCGAATGGACAGGACGGTCGGCGTGGACGATCCTGGATGGGTGGACGCGTATCATCAGTTCATCTTCACCGCGACCGCGCATGCGAGTCCTCGCGTCGTCTCGTTGAGCCGGCAGCTGATCGACGACATCAGGCGCTACCGTGCCAGCATCTCCGACATTCCAAGCGTCTGGATCGAGAGCCGGGAGTTCCTGCCGATCATCGACGCGATCAAGGCCCGCGCCGGCGCACTGGCCTCGACCCGGTTCGCCAGGCTGGCGGGGCGGCGGGCGCTGCTGATCATGGACAGCGTATCCACGTCCTATGATCCGTTCCGACTTCGGAATTATGTCGCCGCCCTGGCTTCAAGCGACGCGACCCCATGATCGGGACCATCCGGATCCGCATGGTCCCGATCAGGCTTCCTGCGCGACCGGGTTTGTCAGGATGCCCAGCCGCTCGACCTCGACGGTGATCTCATCGCCCGGCTTCATCCACAGGGGCGGCACGCGACGCGAGCCGACACCCCCCGGGGTGCCGGTCGCGATCACGTCGCCGGGCTTCAGGTGGGTGTAGCGCGAGCAGTAGGCGATGAGCTCGGGGATGCCGAAGATCAGGTCGCTGAGCTGGGCCGACTGCATCGTCTCGCCGTTGAGGCGGGTCTCGACCCTGAGGTCGGTATCCCCAACCTCGTCGGCGGTGACGATCCACGGGCCCATCGAGCCGGACTGCCAGAAGTTCTTGCCCGTCATCAGCGCGTGCTTCTGGTAGTCCCGTATGCTGCCGTCCATGAAGCAGCAATAGCCGAAGATATGGGACATCGCCTCCCCGACAGACACGTGCCGCGCCTCGCGTCCGATCACGATCGCGATCTCGCCCTCGAAATCGAAGCTTTCGGATGCGTGTGGCCGCAGGATCGGCTGGCCAGCGGGAACCAGAGAGTCGATGGTCCGCGTGAACAGGATGGGGTTCTCCGGTTCCTCGTTCTTGGTTTCGCCGGCATGGTCGCGATAGTTGATGCCGGCGCAGATCACCTTGCGGAAGGCGTCCGTCGGCACGGCAAGCTCCACCGACGAAAGGGCGACGACGTCTGACGTATCCGTCGCCGCGCGGCGGAGGTCGGCGATGGTATACGTTGGAAGCGCGAACGGCTTGGCGACCGGATCACCGTCCCACCATCCCCCGATGACGCTGACATCGTCCCCGTCGAGGACGCCGTCCGCGCAAAGCCCCGACCGCATGATCCGTACCAGCTTCATGAACTCGCTATCCCTTGTGATCGATCAACGCGTCAGGACATTGCATGCTGGGCGACGAATGCCTCTGGGTCGATCTCCGCGCCCGACGGGTTGGCCTTGAACGCATCCGATGACATGAACGCGACCATCGCCTCCAAAGTCGGGTAGTTCTGCGCCGTGATCTCGACGTTGTTGCCGTCTGGATCACGGTAGTAGAAGCTGGTCATCGGCCCGTGGTCGCTGCTCCTGTGCGGCCTCAGCCCCTTCTCCTTGAGCTCGGCATACTTGTCGCACAGTTCGCGGAAGCTGCCGACGGTCAGCTGCATGTGGTGGAGGCCGGGGGTTCCCTTCGGAATCTCCTGGGCCGTACCCTTCTCCTCGAAGATCCCGATCGTCTGCACGTAGGGAAACGCCAGCGATAGCCTGAAGAAGCACATCTTGAGGTCGGACGCCCGGGTCTGGCCACCCAGGTCGAGCGGCTTGGTCCCTTCCGGAGGCGCATGTTCGAAGAATGGCGGGACGCCTAGCACGGTGGCATACCAGGGCTTCATCTTGTCCAGCTGTCCGGTCTTGAGGATCGTCTCGCTGATCTTCAGGGCCGAGGTCGGCTGGTTCACGTTGGGAACGGTTGGTTCGACGTCCATTCTCTCACTCCCTGCAAGACATGCGTGATTCGGCTCGTCGGACCGTTGTCCGGACTGGCCGTCGTGGCTCCTCCGATCGAAGACTCTGCAGAGGAACACGATAAGTTTGATCTTCTAACCTTGGCCTTATGTTCGGTCGGCGGGAATATGACGTCAAGACGGATGTTGACACTTTATGATTTAGCCGGCCTGGAACTCATGCCCATGGAACTCACAATGATGGACACGATCAGGTTTTCGCCCGGGCCTCGTTGAACTGCCACATGGCCTCCAGCTCGCCTGACCGGATCGCATCCCGGCGTGCCCTGGCGGAGGGAACCAGGACATCGACCTCGTCGGTGGCCAGCACGTCCATGGTGTCGGCGATGAACTGCGCCAGCGGCATCGCCCGGGGATCCGCCTCTCCGTGCAACAGCGACGTCTGCACGTAGGGCGGCGCGATCTCGAGGACGGAGATCGACGTGTTTCTCAGCGCGTAGCGTTGGGACATCGCGAAGCTGTGCAGCGCCGCCTTGGTGGCGCAATAGACCGAGGCGACGGCGCGCGGCAGGTATCCGAGCATGGACGAGATGTGGATGATTGTGGCGTGGTCCTGGGCCCGCAGCTGGCCGAGGAGCGCGGAGGACAGTCGGATCGGTCCCAGAAGGTTGGTCTCGACCGTCGAGGTGAGGAGTCCGTCGTCAATGGTTCCGTCCGCGCTCTCAATCCGCTGGATACCGGCGCCGTTGATCAGGACGTTGAGTGCCGGATGGGTGGCCGTGAGGGACGATACCGCGGTGGACATCTGGGCGGGATCGGCGACATCCAGCCTGACGAATGCCATCCCGGGGTTGGCGATCGCCACCGCCTCCAGCAGCTCCGCGCGGCGGCCGGCGATGATGACCTGGTTGCCGCGCGCGTGGAGCGCCTCGGCTAGGCCGCGACCGATCCCGGAGCCTCCGCCGGTGACGAGTACCGTGTTCCCGGTCATATTCATCGACGTTGTCCCTCAATCTCCGGCTGCCCGATCCTGCTCCACACGATCAGCGCGACGATGGCAGCGAGCGATCCGAGCGACATCGCAACCGCGACCGGGAGGAGCGACCAGCCTGCGGTGAAGAGCAGGCCGGGGACGGCGGCCCCGGTCAGGCCGCCGAGCCGGCCGAACGTGTAGCCCAGGCCGACGCCGGTGGCGCGTCCGGCGGCCGGAAACGCCCGCGCCATGACCCCGTACACCGTCGCCGAGGAGCCAAGCGCCATGAAGCCTTCCAGGCCGCCGCCCGCCTTGAGGACCGCCATGTCCGCCGGCAGCAGGGAGAACAGGATCATGGCCCCGATGGTGCCGCTCATCATCACGACCGCGAGGACGACGACCGACACCTGCCGTGCCAGGATGCCGACCAGGACGGCGCCGACCAGGCCCAGGAAGTTTTGGTAGATGGTGACCCCGGCCGCCGCCGCGCCGGTGAACTTCATGTCGGCGATCATCTGCGGCAGCCACGCCTGGAAATAGAAGATGGTCATCGAGTTGGCGAAGTTGACGATCACCATCGTCACCGTTGTGACCCACAGCGTGCGGCCGAGGATGACGTATCCGCCACGTGCCCGGGCAAGGGCGGAGTTGCCGGAACTCGTCCCGTCATCGGTCCGGACGGGGAAGCTGGCCAGCGTCTGGCGCCCGAAGCGCCGCAGGATCCTGTTGAGCTCGTCCAGCCGCCGCGGATCGCCACGCCCGATGATGTGGTCGATGGATTCCGGCAGCAGCAGCACCGCCAGCAGCGCGATGGCCAAAGTCAGCGCGGCCCCCGTCACGAAAACGGCGCGCCAGCCATGGTTGACCAGCAGCCGCGACGCGATGACGCCACCGGTGAGGCCGCCGAGCGGGAGCCCGATCGCGATGATGGCGGCGCTGAAGGGACGGTTCCGGGTGTTGGCGTACTCGACCGCGAGCGACAGCGTCGACGCCGTCATGCCGCCGATCCCGAGGCCGGTCACGAACCGGCAGGCGGCCAGCTGGTTGGGCGTGGCGGTGAAGCCCGACAGCAGCATGAAGGTCGCGACCAGGAGCAGGCATCCCAGGATCGTCGGCCGCCGCCCGATCCGGTCGGCGAGCGGCGAGATGACGAGGGCCCCGACCCCGAGCCCGAAGACGTTCATCGACAGGATGAAGCCCAGCACGGCGTGGGTGATCTTCCATTCGGCGCTGACGCCCGGGGCCGCGAAGCTGGAGGCCAGGATGTCGAAACCGTCCGCCGCCACCACCAGCAGCGCCGCCGCGATCCCGATTCTTTGGCCGGCGCCCATCGGCGTGTTGAGCAGCGCCGGACGCGGATCCAGGCCCTCGCCGCCGGTCGTCACGCGTTGCGGCGAGATCGTCTCAGCCATTCCTACCCCCGGTCACCCTGCGTTTCCTGTGGTCCCGACGTCATCTGTGCGGACACGCCCTCAGCCGCTCGACGCCTGCGTCAGCCAGGCCTGGTTGGACGCCCTCAGCGCGGTGACGGTCTCGGGCTGATCGACGCCAGGGAGATCGTTCCGCATCGCACGCCCCGTCGCCTCATGCAGGTAGCTGAGGTGGCGGTAGGACGGGCGGTATCGGCCGAGCCGGGCCGCGTCGATCTTCGGGATCGCGGAGGGATCGGTGGGCTCGAGCGTGTCGCGGAAATACACGGCGTGCAGCCCGGCGATCCGCCAGTCGCCGTCCATCTTCCGGGCCTGCCAGAGCAGCCTCGTGTAGCTGGTCACGATGGCCTCGACGCCATCGAGCGTCACGATGGAGTGGATCGCGCACGACGTGTCGGCCAGCGCGCGATCCCGGTTGATCGTGACCACGGCCGGGCTCATCGAGTCGAACGACAGGTCGCCGTGTCGGCCCGAGGCGGCCACCTTCTTGGCGGATGCGGTGAACTCCCGGGCCGTGCCCTTGAACCAGGACACCTCGACCCGCGCGTCCGGCAGGAAGCAGGCGTCTTCGGCATCGAAATCGTGCATCTCGCGCGCGAGCCGCTCCCGCATGATCACCTGGGTGATCGCGAACCCGTTCAGCATGTCGCCGGCATTCGTCAGATGTGCCGCCGCCGGCCCGGCGTCCTGTGGGCTTGGCGCTCCGGACGTCGCGTCGGGGCGGCCATCCGGGGACGGCGCCGCAAGGGCCGGTCTCACGAACGGGGCGAACAGCGATCCGAGGATCCCGGCCTTGATCAGGCTCCGTCGGGCGGCATCGCCTCGTGACGGCCCCCCCGATGAGATGACGTCCGCGCTGCTGCGTTGACCCACTTCAAGCTCCCTGTGGCGATGTGAACGGATGATGGTCGAGGCTCGTCGGGGCGCTAGGCGTCCAGCCACCGGCGTTCCTGCGCCTGGAGCGCCGTCACCGTGTCCGGACGATCGAGGCCCGGCAGGTCATCCGGGATCGGCGATCCGTGGTAAGCCATGACGTAGGCGATGGCGCGGTAGGACAGGCGCAGCGTCTCATACAGGTCATGGTCGATCTGTGGGACGCGTGTCGGATCCCTGGGCACGATCGCGTCGCTGAGATAGCAGGCCCGCATCCCGGCGAGCAGCCACCCGGAATCGCCACGCTGCGCACGCCAGAGCAGGCGGGCGTAGGAAACGATGCCAATATCAAGACCCTCGATCCTGGTCAGGCCATGGATCGCACAGGCCGTATCGGCCAGGGCCTTGTCGCCGTTCAACATAACGGTCGCAGGACACATGAGATGGAAGGTGGTCACCTTGCGTTCGGTGACCCGGCTGCTGCGCTCCGCGAACTCGATGCCAGATCCCTTGAACCAGGACACCTCCACGACCGAGTCCGGGCGGTAGCACCGTCCCATCTCCGCCCACTGCAACGTATCCCGGGCCGTGCGCTCGCGCTGGATCAGGCGCTGGATGACGCCGTGGTCCTGCTGCTCCTGTTCGAACATGGATCGTCCTCTACCTGGCACGTCACCCGATCCCGTACGGCGTATTCGCGCCTGGACGGCGATGCTGACGCCCTCGCATCGAGATCATTCCGGTGTGCCTATCGTCTTTCCGCCGGTCCGAGTCCGTTGCCATTGCGGCCCGTCGCAAACCGTCGCGTGACCGCCTGATAACCGAGGTGATCCGCGATGGCCATCCATTCATCGTCATTATCATATAAAAAATATAAGATACAGAAGAGTCGTTTATTTGCTGCGATGCAGCGTGATCCTGCCGCATGGCCGACGATGACGTTGCGGGCTGGAGCAACCACGCACTCTCCAGGATCGCGATCATCATCCGACCACCCCGTCACGTGGATTGGTGACGCTTAGGCGACCCTCTGCATCAGTCAATTCCGGGCGGGGTCCGGCATGATCGGCTGCCATGTCTCCGGGCGGCAGGGCCGAGTCCGGGCGACGACACTCCCCCAACGTTCCGGGTTGCACCATCAATGTTTATCCGATAGAAAATATATCATGTTTCATCTCGTAGACTCCATCGACCCGACACCCGGAGAACCGCGCAGCCAGACGGCGATGGCGTACGTGCGCCTGCGCCAGGACCTGCTCGCGGGGCTCTACGGGCCCGGTGCGCGGTTGAAGATCAGCGACCTGGCCGAGACGCTGGAGGTGAGCCCGGGCGCGGTGCGCGAGGCCCTGTCCCGGCTGATCCCCGAGCAGCTGGTGGTCTGCCGCGACCAGAAGGGATTCGTCGTCGCACCCCTGTCCATCCAGGATCTCGAGGATCTCACCGACCTGCGGTGCGAGATGGAGGCGATCGCGCTGAGGCGGTCGGTGGCGCAGGGCGACGAGGGGTGGGAGGCCGGGGTCCTGGCGTCCGCGCATCGCCTCCGTCGGACCAAGCGGTTCGAGGACGAGGGCCGGACGCTCACACTGGAACGCGTCGAGCGGCACGCCGCCTTCCACGCGGCGCTGGTGAACGCCTGCGGCAACCGGCGCCTCCTGGACCTCCTCGCCCAGCTCTACCAGCAAAGCGCCCGGTATCGCGGGCTTTCGGTCTATGCCGAGCGCGGTCGCGACATCGATGCGGAACACCAGGCCCTCGTCGACGCGGCCCTGGACCGGGACGCCGACCGGCTGGTGGAGCTGATGACGACGCACTTCCGCACCACGACCTCCATCATCATCGGCGCCGCGCGGTCCGCCTCGCCGGCCGTTTCCTCGGGCTCCGCCCGGCCATGACGACGGCAGGCGACGCCCCGCCGACCATCAGCCTGTAGGACGAGCATCTCATGTCGAGCGCAGTGGGTCATGGCGCAACGGGTCATCAGGATGGGCGGGTGGCGGCCTGGGACCTGCCCCGGGCGGCATCCCCGGCATGGTTCGCCCTGGCGGCCTTCACGCTCTACACGCCGGTCGTGCTGTCCCACACGATCTTCCACCGGGTCTGGTGGGCCGATTATCCCGGCATCCTGTTCCACCTCGCCATGTTCATGCTCATCGCTAGGCTCGATGCGCCCGACTGGGCACGGGCCGCCGGGTATGGCTGGGTCCTGCTCGACGTGACGGTCGGCGTGCTGATGCTCAACCACGTTCCATACCAGATCGCCTATCCGATCCGCCTCGGCGGCCACATCTTTGCCGGAACCTGGATCACGCTGACCTCGCTGCGCGCATCCGGGGCGATGAGGGTCGTGGGTGTGGTTACGGGCATCTGGCTGGCCGGCTACTCGTTCGTCTCGCCCTTCGTGTCGCCGAAGGCGCTGGGGCCGGACTCGGTCCTCGTTCTCGTCTGGCTGCTGATCATCGCCTGGCGTCATCGATCCTCGACGACGCGCCCGCTTTCCTGAGCACGATCACCGCCGTCCATCCCGTGCGAGCCAGGGACCGCCTGGCCGGACCATCCGACCAGGCAGGTTGAACTCCGATGGGCGCCTCGGCCGTGCACCTAGGGATTGGCGATCGTCGGGACCCCGGCCTGAAGATCGCGCAGGAACTGATGCAGGGACCGCGGCTCGCGGCCGAGCAGGGTCTTCAGGATGAGCGGATTGCCGACCAGTCCATGCCGATCGTAGTAGTCGTACATCTTGACGACGCTTCCCTTGGTGTAGCCGTCGTCGTCGGGCATCGGACGACAAGCCAGCCATTCCTCGACGTCGCTCCGCTCGGCCGCCACCGGGCGATCCAGAACCTCGGCCATGATCCGCACCACGTCGTTCCGATCGTATCCCGCGTCCGCGCACAGGTCGAAGGTGCCGTTCCGAAGGCGGTCCTCGGTCAGGGCAATGGTCGCGACCTCGGCCACGTCGCGATAATCGACCCAGGACAGGCGGCTGGCCTTCGAAAACGGTTCGGCGAAAACGCCGCTCCTCATGATCTCCGGCCAGGTCCTGATGATGGTCTGGTAGAAGTGGCATGGCCGCAGGATCGCGAAGTCCATGCCGGAGCCAACGATCGCCGCCTCGACGGGGATCTTCTGGATGTGGTTGTCCAGCTCGGCAATCATCGGGTGAATGACGGAGGAAAAGACGAAGCGGCGCACTCCCGCGCGCCTTGCCGCCTCAACCAGAAGCCGACCGATTCTCTGGGACTCACCGTCGGGATAGACGGGTGCGATGTAATAAACACCGTCCATACCGACGACCGCCCGATCGACGCTGTCCGGATCACACAAGTCGCCGACTGCGTACTCCGCGGCGCCGCGCGCGATGGCCCGGGCTCCCCGCCCCTCGTCGCGAACGAGGGCGCGAACGCCGATGCCGCGCTCGGCCAGCATCGGGATGGCAAGGCCCGTGTATCGACCCGTAACTCCGGTGACGAGAATACTGGCATCCGTTTTAGTCATGATCTGCTCCTGCATCAGTTTATGAATCATCGGCGCTGGGCATCTTAGGTTGCGTGTCCTGATCCATCACCTACGGTATTTAAGCGTCAGGGTACGATCGGGCCGGTCACCCAACCCGCTTGGTCCGGAAACATGACGTCGCGGTCTTCAAGTTGGGCCACCAACATTAGACGATGTCGAACGAATTATCCTTAGCGCTGTGTTGATAAATTTATGTCCGAATCGTTCAGAAGCACCCTTGCGTTTTATAAAAACCGATGTGAAAAGACACATCTTGGCGATCGATACCGAAGTGTGAACTTGATCGGTTTATGATCATGGAAATCAAAACCATTGCATTTAATCTCGATCCGGCGTCATCCAAGCTCGTCCAACGTTCATGAGTAGAAGTTACGATATAGTTTTGGATTAATAAGGCGGGGTCGAGCGAGATCATCGTTCGAGTATCGGGAGCGGATCATGAAGACGAGAAGACTAGGTGCAGGCGGGCCCGAGGTATCGGCGGTCGGGCTCGGCTGCATGCGCATGACGCCGCGAGGTGCGGAGTTTGACGAGCGAGCGGTGAGTGCGGGCGTTGCGACCATCCAGGCGGCGCTGGATGCGGGAATGACGTTCCTGAACACAGGCGACTTCTATGCCATGGGCGCCAACGAGATGCTGGTCGGGCAGGCTGTCCGCGGCCGTCGGGACCAGGCCTTCATCTCGGTGAAGTTCGGGTCGCTGCGTTCGCCAACCGGCCAGATGCTGGGGTTTGACACGCGGCCGAACTCGATCAAGAATTTCTGTGCCTATTCGCTGCGGCGGCTCGGCGTCGACGTGATCGACCTATACCAGCCGGCGCGGATGGACCCGAACGTCCCAATCGAGGATACGATCGGCGCGATCGCCGATCTCGTGAAGGACGGGAAGGTGCGTCACATCGGCGTCTCTGAGTTCAACGCGGACCAGCTGCGCCGGGCCCATGCCGTGCATCCCATCGCGGCGCTCGAGATCGAGTATTCCCTGGCTAGCCGGTTCATCGAGCCGGCCATCCTGCCGGTCGCGCGCGAGCTTGGGATCGGGATCGTGCCGTATGGCGTCGTCACTCAGGGGCTGCTGACCGGTAGCGTCCCGACCGAGCTGCCGGTAGGCGATGCCCGCAGGGTGATGCCGCGGTTCCAGGGCGACAACCTGAGGCGGAACGTGGAGGTCGTCGAGCGGCTGCGCGGTCTGGCGGAGCGCAACGGGGCCACGCCGGCGCAGATCGCCATCGCCTGGGTGCTGGCGCAGGGCGAAGACATCGTGCCGCTGGTTGGTATGAGCAGCCCGTCACGGCTGCCCGAGAACCTCCGCGCGGCGGACCTGAAGCTGACCGCGGAGGATCTCGCGGCGCTGGACCAGGCGTTCGCCCCGGGCGCTATCGCCGGCTCGCGCGCGCCGGAGGCGATGCGGAGCCAGATTGCATCCTAAGGCAGAGCCGGAATTATCAGGAGGAGGTGCTTGAGCTCGCCGGGTCGGGGAGATCGAGTAAGTATCTAGCGCATGCCGCAAGTAACAAGGCGCTGACGATCGCTGAGGTCGTCTGCAACCTGCACTCGTTTAAATAATAGAAAATAAAGTCTCAGGGGACGGAAGCAATGACCAATCATGTTAACGACACGGGTATAACGACCAACTTTCGTCGCGTTCGGGAGGAAGATCATGGCCATACCCATAGCCCCGTCATGTTGGCGGAAAAATGTCCGTTCCGTATCCGGAAAGGCCGATCGGCCTGTGCCGCGGCCGGCGTTGCCGCAATGATCCATGCGGGATGCGCATGCCCTGCGCGCGCACGGGATACGAGCGCAGACTGGATCGCCGCCGTCCAGCCGGCGCCGTCCGGAGCCGGGCTGCCGATGATCCAGGGCGTTACCTCCTTGCCAGTGTCCGTCTCGTCGCCCAACCCCTACGGCAGCGATGTCGGCACGCTGACGCTGGCGCAGGCCAACGCCGGCAATACCGGAAACGCATCTCTAATCCCGGTCCTCCCGCCGGTCCCGCCGGGGGTGACGAACCCCTACGCGAAGGCCGACGAGCTCAAGCCCAGGGGGCTCAACATCCCGTTCCCGTTCGCCAACGACACGCTCGACCAGGGCGCATTCGGTCTGCGCAACGCCCTCGCCGCGGAGGGCATCGGCTACACTGGCATCTCCAGCACCACGTTCACCGACAACGTCATCCGCCACGCCCTGCCGGCCGGTAACCGGTTCGGCCCCCACAGCCGCGACAACCAGCTCTACTCCGGGCAGCTGCCGACCTACACCACCCAGCAGAGCCTCATCGTCACCTACGATCTCCGCCGGTTCGGAATCCCGGACGGCCAGATCGTGCTCGAAGGCCAGCTCACCTCGACCAACTGGAACCCGGGCGGCCCGGATGGCTTCGACCTCGCCACCGCCAGCTACTACCAGACGTTCTTCAACAAAAAGGTCGAGTTCAAGATCGGCGCCCTCGCCAACTCGCTGGAGTTCATCGGCCCCAACGTCGGCAACAGCCTGGCCAACGGCATCTTCGGTCCCAACGCCAGCCTCGCCATCGAGAACGGGCTTGATGCCAGTGCCTTCACCACCTACGGTTTGAACGTCACGTATCACTTCCCCCAGCACATCTACTACAGGGGCGACGTATCGCGGGCGATCAGCCCCGACGGCAGCATCGCCGAGAAGCTCGCCAACCCGACCGGCACCAACTTCACCGTCCGCAATGCCGGCGTGATCACGTTCCACGAGCTCGGCTACAAGACGGAAGCGAATGCCACCGACAGGTTCACCTGGATCCGCGGCGCCGCCGACTACTCGTCCAGCAACTACACCATCCTCGACAACACTGCCCATCGCGGAAGCCCGAACTGGGGCGTCTACTTCCTGGCCGACCGCCAGATCCTGCAGACCGCACTCCATCCCAACGCCCGCACCGGCTTCCGCGGCCTCTACGCCGGGGTCTCGATCGAGTATGCGCCGCAGTACTTCGATCGCTTCAGCCAGTACTACGAGGGCCGCCTCTACGGCTTCGGCCTGATCCCTGGCCGCCCGCGCGATCTGGCGAGCTTCGTCATCGCCCACAACGTGTTCAGCGAGGATGCGATCCAGTTGGCCGAGCGTAACCACCTGCTCGCCCACCACGACGTCACCGCCTGGACCGGATCCTACGGCATCCGCGTCCTCCCGGGCGTGAACATCAACCTGGCCGTGCAGTACACCGACCACCCGACCGCCATCACCTACACGCGCAGCACCGGCAGCGCCCTCAACCTCCTATCCAACCTTTTCATCTTCCTCTGAGCGGTCTGGACCAAATCGAACAGCCTGAGGCTTGAGGATGGTCGCCGAACATGGGGATCTCCCGTGATCCAGTGGAAAGATCAATTTCTGTCGAGCCCAGGCGGCAGATGTCCATCAAGCACGATGAGATCCGCCGCAGCTGCGGTCCGGGTGCTGTCGAATGCCGTTCTGTCCAGTACATGAAGCCGGGCTGAGGCGGCCCGGTTACCAGGCCCTGCTGGCCGGCGCCTGGGACGGCGGCTTCGACATTGTGCTAGCCAAGGCGCTGGACTCGCCTACCCTTGCGATCAGGAGGATGTGGCTGGCCTCTACAAGCGGCTGCGCTTCACCGTCATCCGGATCGTGATTCTGTTGGAGGGTGAGGTCAGTGAGCTGCACATCGATCTTAAGGGCACCATGAACGCCCTGTTCCTCCGGGACTTGGCTGCCGAGACTCATCGTGGCCTGCGGGGCTAGATCAAGGCCGGTCGTAGCGGCGGTGGCAACGCATATGGCTGTACCGTCGTGTGCAGGGCGGGCGGTGACGGCCAAGCGTCAAGAGGCGAGCGGCAGATCGACTCCGCGCAAGCCACGGTCGTGGCGCGCATCTTCCGGGCATATGCCAGATGGAGGCGCGTCCGAGCGCATCGCGCTCGAGCTCAACGACGGATCGATCCCCGGCCCGCGCAGCGGCGCCTAGGGCTTGAGCAGTATCAACGGCAACAGCGCCCGCGGCACAGATATCTTCAACAACGGGCTCTGCGTCGGCTGGATGGTCTGGAACGCCTCACCTACATCAAGGACCCGGATACCGGTCGGCGTCGCTCCCGGCAGTCCGCCGCCGCCGAGCAGGTCGTGACGGAGGTGCCGGAGTTGCAGATCATCGATGACGCGTTGTGGCAGGCGATCAGGGCCCGGCAAACAGCACTCCGCCAGGGGTTCGAGGAGAATGATCTCTCATCAATGTCGACGGCGGCCTCACGCCCGCTCTAGTCGAAGCAGCGGCGCTGCTACCTGTTCTCCGGCCTGATGCGATGCGGGGTGTGCGGCGGCGGCTTCTCCAAGATCAGCGCCGCCCACTTCGGCTGCTCGACCGCGCGCAACAAGGCTCCACCGCGTGCAGCAACCTGCGCACCATCCGTCGCAGCGACCTTGAGGACCGGGCGCTACAGGCGCTGCACGCACGCTTAATGGATCCGATGCTCTACAGGACGTTCGCCGAAGCATTCGTCGCGGAGTGGCACCACTCCCAGGGCGACGTTGCCGCTGAGCGGGCGGCGAATGAGGCAGAGCTGCAACGGGTGAGATACCAGATCAAGCGGCTGGTGGACGCGATCGTCAACGGCACGCCGGCACCGCGATCAACGTCCGCCTGCAGCGCTGCTGCAGCCCACGAGCTGATTCATGGCCTGATTGAGCACATCACGCTGCATCCGGAGGCAGACGGCTACCGAGTGGAGGTGTGCGGCGAGCTGGCGGCCATCCTGGCGCTGGCCGGTGGTGGCGTCAGCGCTAACAGCGCGACCGGCACTTTGTCCGGCGGCACGCATGACAAAGGCCCCAGCGTTTCCGCTGGAGCCTCGCGTCTTGCGCTGCAAATGAAGTTGGTTGCGGGGACAGGATTTGAACCTGTGACCTTCAGGTTATGAGCCTGACGAGCT